>JAUQXD010000533.1 GCA_030834835.1 Thermoflexales bacterium
CTCTGCTACGAACACCATCACTGTTGATGATTTGCCCGGCTTGAACTGCGGCGTGTGTGGCCTGCGAACGTGTCAGGACATGGCCGAGCGGTTGGTGACTCAACCCGATTACATCGAACGCTGCATTCACCTGTCGGATAATCGCATCTCCGCCAGTACGCCGATGGCGTTTACGACGCCCACGGCGATCACCGCGCAACCGATCATGACCGCACAACCTATGACCGTATGTGGCAGTTGCGCCGTGAACGAACAAGTCACGATGCGCTCGAAACTGGAGCCGTCGTGGCGCGATACGCTGGGCCGCGAGTTCGACTTTTATCTGGAACACTTTCCCGAAGAGCCCGGCCCGCGCGAGATCATGCTGCCGCACAATCCGATGATCACCCGCGAGATGGACATCCAGCCTGGCGATATTTTGATCGGCCGCCCGCTGGGCATGTCGTGCGGCTGCCCCATCACGCACTGCGGGGTCGCGATGGAAGTGGACAAGCGCACGGGCGTGATCGTGTGGTGCGTGACCGGCCCGCTGAATCCGCGCCAGCACGGCTTCAAGGATCTGGGCTACTACATCGCCGAGGGCTACGAAGGACTGATCACGCAGACGCGCGTCGATGTGAAAATCGGCATGCGCTACTTCTTCCAGCCGCGCATGTGCATGCTGCAATGGCGGCACAGCGGACTGGTGAACTTCGTCAATCGCACGCCAACGGGCCTGCAGGTGCGCCTCGAAGGACTGTGGATTGGCTGATTTTTAGGGGGCTACCGCTGGGGTCGCAGAGCGCGCAGAGATTTTGAGAAACATCTCTGCGTTCTCTGTGTGCTCCGCGGTGAATTGAGTCGGGGGGGAATATGAGTTCGTTATACGTTAAGCAGTTTGTCGATGTGGACCTCGGCAACTCGTCGTATCTGATTGCGTCCACGACTACCGGCCATGCCGCCGTGATCGATCCGCAGCGCGACGTCGACAAGTATCTGCGCGTCGCGGACGGGCTAGGCCTGCGCATCATCTACAGTTTCGATACGCACCTGCACGCCGACTTCGTTTCGGGTGCGCACGAATTGGCCGCGCAACTCACGTCGGATTTTCGCATCGCGGCCAGCGCGAGGGCTGAGGCGGGTTTCGAGCACATCCCGTTGAGTGAAGGCGATCGCTTGCCGTTGGGCGATCTCTCGATCGGGGTGTTGACGACGCCCGGTCACACGCCGGAGCACATCAGTTTTACCGCCAACGCGTTCGGTGATCGCACTCCCGAAGCGCTGTTCAGCGGCGGCGCGTTGATCGTCGGCGGGGCGGGACGCACCGATCTGCTGGGGCATGAACACGCCGTGCCGCTGGCGCACGAGCTGTATCACACGCTGCACCATAAATTGCTGAATCTGCACGACGACGTGACGGTGTATCCCACACATGGGGCTGGATCGTTCTGCAATGGGCAGGTCAGTTCGGAGCGCGTCACCACGATTGGGCGGGAGCGGGCCACCAATCGATTGGCCCGCGTGCACGATGAAGACGAGTTTGTGCGCACGGCGCTGAGCGATCTGCCATCGTATCCCACGTACTATCGCCACATGCGCGCCATCAATCAGAAAGGACCGTATATCTTACGCAGCGTGCCCGATCTAAAACCGCTGTCACCGTGCAAAGTGCATGAGCTGATTCAGTTGGGTGTCGTTGTGATCGATACGCGCACGCCGCACGAATTTGCGGCGGGGCACATTCCCCATTCGTATGGCATTCCGCTGTTGACGCCGCTGATCACGTGGGCGGGCTGGGTGGTGCCGTTCGGTTCGCCGATCGTGCTGATCGCCGACGATGAATTCGCCCGCGATGAAGCGGTGCGGCAGTTGATCCGCATCGGCTACGACGACATTCGCGGCTATCTGAATGGCGGCCTGGACGCATGGGTGGCCGATGATCTGCCCGTAGCGACCACGCCGTTCATCAACGTGGATGAGTTGCACGATTGGCTACAATCCGATCGTGTTCCCCTCGTGATCGATGTGCGGCTCGATCGGGAGTGGCGCGACGGCCACATCACGAACGCGATCCACATCGAAGCGGGCGAGTTGGTCAATCACCTCGATCGGGTGCCGCGTGATCGATCGGTGGTGGCGCAGTGCGGCGCGGGCAATCGCGCCACGATCAGCGCATCGTTGTTAGGGCAACGCGGTTATCGGAACGTCCACATTCTCGACAGCGGCTTTGGCGCGTGGCGCCTGGCAGGCTATGACTTTGTCGAGGAAGTGGCGTGATTAACGAGCCTGTTTTCGACATTGCGATTGTCGGCGCGGGTGCCAGCGGTACAGTTGTTGCCGCGCAGTTGCGCAAACGGACAGCGGCGCGCATTGCATTGATCGGCAATGGGACGCGACCGGCGCGTGGTGTGGCATATGACACGCCGTACCAGTCGTATCTGTTGAACGTGCCCGCGTGGAATATGAGCGCGTTCCCCGACGACACCGATCACTTTGCGCGTTGGCTGGCGCAGCACCGACCGCAGGCGACGGATAAAGACTTCGCGCCGCGCACGCTGTATGGCGATTATCTGGCTGAGATTCTAGCCGAGGCCCTACGCGCGCCCACACCGATCACACCGATTGCGGGCGAAGTGGTGAGCGTAACGCGCGCGGAAGATCACTGGCGGCTGCAGCTGACTGATGGCACTGCGTTGATCGCGCGTCAGGTGATACTGGCCGTGGGCAATTTGCCGCCCAACGATCCGCCGGGATTTTCAGCGGATCTGCCCGGCTACTGGAGCAATCCGTGGGCGGCCGACGTCGCGACCAACCTCGCGCCCGATGCGCCGGTGTTGATCATCGGCACAGGCTTGACGATGGTCGATGTGGTGCTGGCGCTGCGCGAACGGGGCCATCGCGGGCCAATAGCAGCGCTGTCGCATCATGGTCGGTTGTATCAGGTGCATGCGTCTTTCACACCACGTCCGTTGACGTTGCTGATCGCCGACTCGCCGCAGCGCGCCTTGCGCTGGCTGCGAACTGAAATCGAGCGCGCACAACGTGGTGGTAACAACTGGCGCGCCGTGATCGATAGCCTGCGCCCGCACACGGCGACGATCTGGCGGAGTTGGTCGCTGGCACAACGCGCAGCGTTTCTGCGACACGCGCGCAATCTCTGGGACATTCATCGACATCGCGTGCCGCCGCAAGTAGGCGCACAACTCGACGACTTGATCGCGCAGGGCACGTTGTCGATTCATGCCGGGCGCATCCTTTCCGCAGAGGCGACGCCGCACGGCTTGCGAGTGAATTGGCGACCGAAGGATAGCGCTATCTTCCAATACTTTGACGTCGCGCGCGTCATCAACTGCACAGGACCGAATCGCGATTACGGGCGCGTTACTACGCCGCTGATTACCTCATTGCGCGAAGCGGGGTGGCTGACACCCGATCCGTTGAAACTCGGCTGGGTGACGGATGATGACGGGCGACTGATCGATGCATGGGGCAACCCGGTCGCAGGGCTGTTCACGATCGGGCCGCTGCGCATCGCGGATTTGTGGGAGTCGATCGCGATGCCTGAGATTCGCGTGCAGGCGGCGGCTCTGGCGGAGTTGCTGGTCACTGAATTGCAGGCTGAGCCGGTGATGGTTTAGGGAAGCGTCGTTACGTGGGGCGCGTTTGCCTATGCTCTGCGCTTTGCGCGGGCGGGTGGAATGTTGTAGAGGCGAGGCATTCGCCAGAGAATCGATGTTGATCGGCCTGTATGCCGTGGCCGCGATCCTGATCAATCATGATTCGTGTACGAATGCCTCGCCCCTACTTCGATCACCTTGATCGCAAAGTGAGCGCATTGTAACTTTCTCCATAGTCCCGACCGCACACGAAATTGCTTCGATGTCTGTGCAAATTGCCTATTGACAGCGCCGCGAAACAGGCGCATAATATCGACCAGTTAAGTCGTCATTTGATTGGCGGTCGTTCAAGCATGAAAGTGTCCAGGAAAGCCGATTACGCGCTGCGGGTGCTGTTCACGCTGGTGGAGCATTATGGGCGCGGACCGATTCCCATTCGAGAGTTGGCGCGGCGCAATGAAGTGCCGAAGAGTTTTTTGGAACACATCATGTTGGATTTGAAGTCGCAGGGCTGGGTGGAGAGTACGCCCGGGAAGAGCGGCGGCTATGTACTGGCGCAGCGGCCAGACAAGATTCGGCTGGGACAGGTAGTACGCCACTTCGATGGCTTGTTGTCGCCCATCGGGTGCGTGTCGGCGGCGCAGTACGAACGGTGTACACAGGAATCGGTCTGCCACTTTCGGCGCGTGTTCCTGCAGATTCGCAATGACACCGCGCGTTTGATGGATACCGCGACTCTAGCGGCAGTTTTTGCAGGCAAGCCGGTGACGCAGCAGGAAGTGTTCGATCAGGCGTTCATCGGCGGTGATGGCATTTAGTTCGTGCAGGTGAAATTGCAAGGAGAATAGATCATGCAGTGGCTTAACAGACATCGACCTTTGAGTGCCCGGCTGGTTTCCAATTCCGACTCAATCACCCTGATTTCCCTCCAGAGCTGTCCCTGCTCCTGTTGTACCTCGATGTAGTGGCCGGCGGATGTCGCGTCGCGCGGCGTTTGTCCGGCGGTTGAACTTTCTCGCGTTTCACTCGCTTTCTAACTCACCCATTTAATAAAAGATCACACGTTGTTCGCTAACGGCGGAGTCTTGTCGTTCACGTGAACCTCGTACAACTGAATAGCGTTTGTCGATTAACGACTGAATCAGTCGTTATCGCAGGAGGCGGCCATGACTGTCATGGTGCTGGAACCGGACACCGCTACGCTGCGATCACACGGCGCGTGCGTCGAACCGTTCAAGCGCGTTCGCCACGCAGCTGATCGTTGGGAGTGGCAGCTCAAGGTCTGTCGCTGTCAGACCGGGCACGCTGGATCCCACTGAGGATAGTGTCATTGCGAGGAGGCTGTAGGCTGATGAAGCAATGACGGTAGACAAGTACTACGACAACATCTCACATTCAAAAACAAGGGGAAGAACAAACATGAACGCCTTTACTTTGAAAAGCCCCGATCGCATCACGATGATCGTGCTCATTATCGCCGCGCTGTTGACCGGCTGCGCCAGCCCGGCGCAAGCCACGCAGCCGACTGCGGCCCCGGCCCAACCCGCGGCGGCTGAAGTTCAACCGACGGCGGTCCCCGCCCAACCGGCGGCCTCGACCGAGCCGATCATCCTCGGCGTTAGCGGCCCGCTG
>JAUQXD010000534.1 GCA_030834835.1 Thermoflexales bacterium
GTGCAGTCGCGCAAAATCGACCCTAATTCGGCGCGGTTCTTGCACGAATTGTACTGGCAGGTTACAATACCGCCGCTATGTAGTCTAAGACTGAATCTTCGAGCCTAATGACGCTCCCACCGATTATTCCCTTGGTCCTACTCATCCTTGGCGCGCTGGCCGTTGGCGCCGGCGATCTGGCGAGATTGCGACGTCCCAATCTGGTGATGGTCGTGGCGTCGGCGCTGGCCTTGCTGACCGGCCTGCTGGTGCGCGGCACTGCGCCGCTGACGCAGATCGTGTCGGACTGGCAGCCCGTCTCGGTCTTCACCGTCCCGATCAGTTTTCGCGTCGATCAAACCGCGTGGATCATGAGCGTCGGCCTGTTAATCGCCGGTCTGGCGACGGCCCTGGCGTGGCTGGCCTTTCCAGGCGAGAGCCGCCCCGCCCCGCGGGCGCTCTCGCTGCTGATGGTAGCGGCCGCCTTGGCCAGTGTCTATGCCAGCAATCTATTAACCTTGACCATGGCCTGGGGCCTGTTGGACGTGATGTTTGTCGTGGCGCTGCTGGTGCGTAGCGGGCCGCAGGTCGGCCGGCGGGCGGCAATTGCCATCATCCTCAACACGACCTCAACGGTGTGCGTGTGGATTGCCACACTCCTGATCGAAAACGGGCACGACAGCCTGTACTGGCATCTGGTCAATTTGCCCGACGGGCCGCGTATGTGGCTGGCCGCTGCCGGCGTGCTGCGCCTGGGCCTGTATCCGCTGCATCAATGGCTGCCCGTCGATCTCAGCCGGGAAACTAATCGATCCGCCTTGCTATACACCGTCCCGACGATGGCGGGCCTGGCGCTGTGGGCACGGCTGGCGATCACGCACAATCTGCCCGACACATCGATCGTGCCGCTGCTGGGCCTGATCAGCGCGCTGGTGGGCGCGGTGCTGGCCTGGCAAAGCAGTCGATCTCGAGCGGGCTTGCCCTACGTGGCCCTGGGCCTGGTCGGGCTGGCCGTGCTTGATCTCGGTGTGTTGGCGACGCCCGGCACGCTGACCGCCGTCGCCCTGAATTGGTTATTCATTGCGGTCAGCCTGTTCATCGCGCGCAGCTTCAGCCGTCGCGCGCCATGGTGGTCGATCGGCGGCATCATCGCCGGACTCGCCATCATGGGTGTGCCAGGCACGCTGGGCTTTGTAACGCGCTACGCCATGATCACCAACCTGATTCGCTCTGGCGAGTGGTTGATGCTGGCGGGCGGCCTATTGGCCGAAGCGCTGCTGATCGCCGCCGTGACTCGCATCGTCTTCACGCCGACGGGCGACGATCAGCCGATCGGGTTGCTGCGTCAGGTCGCGTGCGGGCTGTCCATCATCAGCGCAGCAGTGCCCTTGATTTTGTTGGCGATCAACTCAGCACTCGTGCCGGGCATATCGTCACTCAACAACATGCTGGGTAACCTCGATCCGGTGACTGTGCTGGCGTGGTTGTTGCCGGTCGGCGCGGGAGTGGCGATCGCCTGGCGTGATTTGCGCGCGGCAATGCCGTCGATCCTGCCAGCCGAACGGGCCGCGACCGATAGCGAAGCGCCTGTCTGGCTGCGACTCGTTCGACTGGACTGGCTGAACATGCTCTTCGGGCAGATGATACACCGCTCGACAGCACTGTTACGCGGGCTGGCCAGCGTCATTGAAGGCGAAGGCGGCCTGATCTGGGTGATTGTCATTGTCATCGTCGGCGTGGTCTTGACCAGCGGCGCGTTAAAGTGAAAGCATGGACGTTCTAAAGACACTGTCTTCCATCCCTGGCCTGGCCGTCCTGATCGGGTTGATCGCGGCCGCCGCGCTGTTGGTCGTATTGGTGAACTGGCGGCTGCTCATCCTGGCGCTGGGCGTGCAGTATCTGCTGGTCGGCCTGATGTTGACCCGCGTAGTGCCGCTGGAGTTGGCCGCGGTCAAAGCGCTGGTTGGTGTGATGATCTGCCCGGTGTTGTTCATTACCGCGCGCCGTGTCCGCTGGGGGCAGATCGATCAAGAGGAAGCGGAGGCCGATCAACCTCCGAGTGATCCCGCCGCCCCAGATCAGCCCGCGCCCAAATTGGCGGCGCGCCGATCGCTGTTCGGCTGGCTCATCAGCCCTGGCTTGCCGCTGCGCTTGATGGCCGCGCTATTGACGGCCGTGCTGGCCGTCAGCCTGGCGCTGCGCAATCCCCTGTCGGTCACCGGCGATACGCTCGTTTCGCGCGACATTACGATCGGGACGTTTGGACTGTTATTGCTGGGGTTGTTGAATATCCTGCTGAACGAGAATCCGCTCAAGGTCGGCATTGGCCTGCTTAGTCTGCTGGCCGGTTTCGAGATGTTCTATACCTCGGTCGAACCCACCCTGACGATCGTCGGCCTGCTGGGGATGACCAACTTGATCATCGGTCTGGCGATTTCGTATTTGACGACGGCTTGGGCGACGCATCCACCACGTGAGGCGCAACTATGATCAACAGCGTGATGCCGTTGATCGCGCTGCCGCTGCTGGCGGCCGTGTTAACCTCCGGGCTGCGCCGCTCGGCGACGTTGAGCGCCATGATCGCGGCTGGTCTGCCGCTGGCAGGCGCCGCGCTGGCGCTGACCAACGATTTGAGCAATCCGTTTACGCTGTTGGGGCGCGAGCTGCTGTTGACTACCGGGGATCGATTTGCAGTGGCTTATCTGTTCATCTGCGCCGCCGCCACCTTCATGGGTGTGTGGCGCACGTCGCCCAACTGGACATATTACCCGGTCGCGCTGTTGTCGTTGACTGCGGTCGTCATGACGCTGGGCGCGCGCCCGGTCGAAGTGGCCGTCGTCGTGGGCCGGCCGTTCGATCCCTTTCACTATTCAGTCATCTTCCTGACGGTCGCGTGCATGCTGGCGATTTTTCCGCTGCAAGGCGGACAGCCGGGCGTGGCGCGCGGCACCGTGCGCTTCATGGCCTTGATGGTGATTGCCTTGCCCGCGTTTTTAGCGGCGTCGTGGGTGCTGGATCAGTTTACGCAAAGTCCGGACGCCGTGAATCTGGCGCAAACGGCCAGTGTGCTAATCCTGTTTGGCTTCGCCGTCTGGCTGGGCGTCGTGCCCTTCCATGCCTGGCTGCCCGGCATTGCCAGCGAAGCACCGCCGCTGTCCAGTGCGTTCGTGCTGGGCATCATCAACGTGGCGGTCTGGTTCTTGCTGCTGGATATGTTCCACGAGATCAAGGTCTTGCACGATAATCCGGCCCTGCTGGACGTGCTGCGAATTGCGGGGATTTTGACGGCGGTGGCGGGCGGCTTACTGGCGCTGGCTCAACGTGACTTTGGCCGCCTGATGGGTTATGCCGTGCTCTCAGACATCGGCGTGGCGTTGGTGGCCTTTGGCACGGGCACGGCCGCCGGTCTCAGCGCCGCGCTCGTCGTGGTCTTCGTGCGCACCTTTGGCCTGGGCCTCATGTCGATGGGGCTGGCCGTTGCGCGCGACCGTGCCCGGCGGCCCGACGATAGTTTTGAATCGCTGACCAGCCTGGCGTGGCGATCACCGTGGGCGGCGATGGTGATCATCATCGGCGGTTTCTCGCTGGCCGGGCTGCCGCCCTTTGCCGGTTTCACCGGCCGATGGGCCGCCCTGCAGCAGGTGGCCTATAACGATCTAACCACATCGTTGGCGTTGCTGATCAGCACCATTGGCGTAGCCACCGGCACCTTGCGCGGCTTGCAGTACATCTTCCAGCGGCCTCAGGCGACCGACGCCCGACCCGATCATATCCCACCGCTCACGATCATGCTGCTGGTCAGCGCGCTGGTGTTGACATTGATCATAGGCCTGTTCCCCGATCTGATCGCGCCCGCCATTCGCCAGATGGTTGCGGCGTACATGGGATAATGCACAATTTATAATTCATAATGCATAATGCGCAACGCAGTGACCCTGACAACGCGCATTATGAATTACGAACTATGCATTATGAATTGTTCCAACTTTGGCACGATGTGACGCCAGTCGTATTTCTCCGCAAACGATCGACCCACGGCGCCCAGCGCCCGCCCCTGCTCCGGCTGACGAATCAACTCCACCGTCGCTCGCGCAAACGAGGGCGCTTCGTCGGCCAATAACAGTTCTCGACCGGAAACAACTTCAAAACCTTCCGCGCCCAATGTTGTGCTGACGCATGGCGCGTGCAAGGCCAGTGCTTCCAACAACTTGAAGCGCGTGCCACCGCCCATCCGCAGTGGAATCACATACACACTCGCGCCAGCGATGTACGGGCGCGTGTCCTCAACACCGCCTGTGATCACGATCGAATCGTCAACACGCAGTTCGGCCAATCGGGCGTGCGGGCGCTGACCCACAATCACGAAATGCGCATCGGGCACGTCAACTTTGATCAGCGGCAACACCTCACGCGCGAACCACAGCACCGCATCGACGTTGGGTCGAAAATCCATCGTGCCCGTGAAGACCAGCGAATGCGGCGGCAAATCGATCGGCGCGACCTGCGCGCGATCATACAGGGCCGTGTCGATGCCATTGGGGACCACGTGAATTTTCAAAGCCGGATCGAGTTCGCGCAGGGCGGCCGCATCCGCATCCGAGACCGCCACCACCCGATCGGCTTGCTGCGCTATACGGCGCTCGAAATGACGCAGCTTCTGCGCTTGCAGTGTGGAGTAGATCGCGCCAGGCGTCCAGCCGCGCGCGGCACGCTCGGTCTGCGCGATGCGCGTTTGCAGCAGATACTCGGCGTTGTGATCGTCGAAGATCAAGCACCCCCATCCCCGGCCCTTCCCCCGTTGCGAAGAAGCCGCAACAGGGGAAGGGAGCATCAAACCATACCGCGCCAACTCAATGCCCTCGATCTCGATCGCGTCATAATCGCCGTCGCTGAGCCACGCTTGCAATTGAGCCAGAAATTGCGGCGACCATAGGCGCAGGCCCATATCCGGCCACGGCGAGATCAGCGTATCAAGGGCGCGGCGCACATTCGAGCGGGCGGGCACAGTAACGACCGCCATGCGGCGGCACAGTCGATCGAGCGGCGTGCCCAGCGGCACCTCCGGCGAATCATGGACGCTGAGCAGATCGATCTCGTGGCGCGCAGCCAATCCGGCGATGAGATTGTAGTTGCGCAGCGTCGTGCCTTTGTGCGGCGGGTACGGGAATTGTGGGGTGAGAAAGAGTAAGCGCATGATGAGTGATGAGTGACGAGTGATGAGTAAAGTGTGGTGCGTGTTTCGTGGTGCGTGATAAGCGACTGACGGTTGGCCTGTCACGCATCACGCACTACGCACCACGGTTATCGATTCAAAACCAGGTTGTAGACCTTCAGCGTCTCGCGCGCGCAGCGTTCCCACGAAAACTCGGTTACGCGCTCAAAGCCTTTGTATTGCAGGTCAAGCCGCAGCGCTTCGTCGTCCATGACGCGCGCCAGTGCTTCAGCCAGTTCGTCGATGTTATCGGGATCGACGACGAGCGATGCGCCGCCCGCAATCTCCGGCAGCGAGCCGCGATCGCTGATGATAGTGGGCGCGCCGCACGCCATCGCTTCCAGCACCGTCAGGCCAAAGCCCTCATAGTGCGAGGGCAACACGAACACACTGGCCGC
>JAUQXD010000052.1 GCA_030834835.1 Thermoflexales bacterium
CAAGAATCTTTAGCTATCAATTGGAGCGCCTCAACGGCCGGGAGAAACTTCCCACCGTTGCTGTGGCGCTTTTTATTTTATCGAGCCGACTCTGATTGTCGGCTCTTTTTTTGCCTGTTGAACGGGAGGACATTGTGACAACGATCAGACTGCCGGGGTTGATTGATGTGCACGTGCATCTGCGCGAGCCGGGCGCGACGCACAAAGAAGACTTCGATACGGGCACGGCGGCGGCGCTGGCAGGGGGTTTTACGCTGGTGTTGGATATGCCCAACAACACGCCGCCGATCACGGATGCGGCCACGCTGGCGGCCAAGAAGCAGCTGGCCGCCCAACACGCGCGCTGTGATTACGGTATTCATTTGGGTGCGGGCGACGATAACATCGAGACGGCGCATCAACTTGCGCCGCAGGTCACGGGCCTGAAGATGTACCTCGATCAGACGTTTGGCCCGCTGCGGCTGGATGATCTCGATTCGCTCATTCAGCACATGGAGCGTTGGCCCGCCGATGTGCCAGTGCTGTGCCACGCGGAAGGGCGCACAGTGGCGGCCTGCATCATGGCCGCGCACCTGACGAGCAAACACGCGCACATCTGCCACGTCAGCCGCAAAGACGAGATCGATCTGATCCGGCGCGCGAAGGACAAGGGCATCCACGTGACGTGCGAAGTAACGCCGCATCATTTCTTTCTGACGGCGGACATCGTAGACACGATCGGTTTTGGCCGATCC
The DNA here is from genome assembly GCA_030834835.1 of Thermoflexales bacterium. Taxonomy (GTDB): domain Bacteria; phylum Chloroflexota; class Anaerolineae; order Fen-1058; family Fen-1058; genus JAGOBP01. The sequence goes on from JAUQXD010000052.1 coordinate 735, forward strand.
GAAGTGCGGCCGCGGCTGGCAAAAAACGCTGATAAACAAGGGTTGCGCGCCGCGCTGGACTCGATTGATTGTTTTGCCACCGATCACGCCCCGCACACCCTGACGGAAAAAGATTCGCCGAAGCCGCCGCCCGGGTTTCCGGGTCTGGAGACCGCGCTGCCATTGTATTTAGAACTGGTGCGCGAAGGGCTGCTCTCGATGGAGCAGCTGATCGATCGGATGGTGAACAACCCCAGAAGGCTGTTCCATTTGCCAGAGCAGGTGGATACATGGATCGAGGTCGATGTTGATGACGAGTGGACTGTGCGCGGATCAGATATGCAGACCCGCGCGAAGTGGACACCGTTCGAGGGCTGGACGCTGAAAGGGCGCGTGCAGCGCGTGATGCTGCGCGGCACCGAGGCGTATCGTAACGGTGAAGTTTTGGTGAAGCCCGGTTTTGGGCGCGACGTTAGATCAATCTCAGGAGGAGAATAATGGCAACGATGGGCGTAGGAGCACGACGAGCGACGGCAGCGCATCTGCCGCTGGGTGAGCGCGGCGATGGCCGCTTTTACGGACAACATATTTTATCGGTGTCGCAATTTGCGCGCACCGACTTGGAATATGTGTTTGCGGTAGCCGAAGAAATGCGCACGATGGTCGAGCGCGTGGGTACGTTTGACTTGCTGAAAGGCAAGATTCTGACGAACCTGTTTTATGAGCCATCCACGCGCACGTCGTCGTCGTTCACGGCGGCGATGGAACGGCTGGGTGGCAGTGTCATTCCCATCAACGAAGTGAAGTATTCTTCAGTGGCGAAAGGCGAATCGCTGCCCGATACGATCCGCACGCTGGAATGCTACTCGGATGTGATCGTGCTGCGTCACCCCGAAACCGGCGCGGCGGCCACGGCGGCCCGCTATGCGCACAAGCCTGTCATCAACGCAGGCGACGGCACGGGTGAACATCCCACGCAGGCGCTGCTCGATCTGTTTACCATTCGCGAGGAATTGGGGCGGCTAGAAGGTTTGACGGTGACGATGCTGGGCGACTTGAAGTACGGGCGCACGGTCCACTCGTTGTCGCGCCTGTTGGCTTTGTACGGCGCAAAGTTGAACTTTGTGTCCCCTGACATTCTGCGCATGCCTGCCTCGATTGTCGAGGAACTCGGCAAGTTCAACGTGCAGCAGGCTGAGTACAATTCGCTCGATCCGGTGTTGGCCGAAACCGATGTGTTGTATGTTACGCGTGTGCAGAAAGAGCGCTTTGAAGACTTGAGCGTGTATGAATCGGTGCGGGGCGCATTCGTCATCACACCCGAGACGATGAAGGGTGCGAAGGCGCAAATGGCGTTGATGCACCCGCTGCCGCGTGTCGGCGAGATTTCGCCTGAAGTCGACAGCGATCCGCGTGCGGCGTATTTCCGCCAGATGGAATATGGTCTGTACGTCCGTATGGCACTGTTGGCCATGGTCTTAGGCAAAGCGTAAGGCACAATTCACAATTCACAATGCATAATGGAACCGCGAAGATATGGTATCAGGCTTTGCGCCTTAGCGTCTTCGCGGTGAAATGGACATCACATGAACTTCTTTGATGCTTTGGAGCAACGAGCAAAACAGATTGATTCGCTGCTGTGCGTGGGGATCGATCCGCGCGGGACGGATGCGGCGGCGGTGCGCGAGGAATGCTTCCGCTTGATCGATGCGACCGCCGCGTATGCGTGTGCTTTCAAGCCAAACAGTGCGTTCTTCGAGGCGCTGGGCGCGGAGGGCATAACTGTGCTGCACGACGTGATCGCGCATGTGCCGGGCGGCATCCCGGTGATCCTGGATGCGAAGCGCGGCGACATCGCGGACACGACGGAAGCGTACGCTAAAGCGGCCTTCGATCAACTGGGCGCGCACGCGATCACGCTGAGTCCATATCTCGGCGGCGAGGCGCTGAAGCCGTTCTTGTCCCGATCGGACCGTGGCGCGTTTGTGCTGTGCAAGACCTCGAATCCGGGCGCGGATGAGTTTCAGGGAAGCCTGATACAGGACGCGCAAAGCGCGGGAAGCAGGATGCAGGAAGCGGGCCGCACACTGTATGAAATGGTTGCTGCACACGCGCAAGCGTGGAACACGAATGGCAATGTGGGTCTCGTCGTGGGGGCGACCGATCCGCAGGCGTTGGCGCGGGTGAGAAGCGCCGCGCCCGACCTGTGGTTTCTGGTGCCGGGTATCGGCGCACAGGGCGGCGATCTGCAAGCCTCGCTGGAAGCCGGGCTGCGGCCCGATGGGCTAGGCCTGCTCATCAACGTCTCGCGCGCGATTGCGAAGGCGAGTGATCCGGGCGCGGCGGCGAAACAGATGCGTGACGAGATTAATCTAGTGCGTAGTACGTATTCCGTAACAATGGCAGCACGCAGTACGCAGTACGCATTAGCACAATTGGCGCGTGATTTGATTGAGTCGGCCTGCGTCCGCTTCGGCCAGTTCAAACTCAAGTCCGGGATCATGTCGCCGATCTATCTGGATTTGCGGCGATTGGTGACGCATCCGCGGATTCTGAGGCGCGTGGCGCAGGCGTATGCGACTAAGTTGCGCGAACTGAACTTCGATCGCATCGCGGGCATTCCATACGCAGCGCTGCCTATCGCGACGGCGATTGCGCTGGAGATGAATCGTCCGTTGATCTATCCGCGTCGTGAGGCGAAGGATTACGGCACTAAGGCCGTGATCGAAGGCGACTTCAACGCGGGCGAAACTATCGTCGTGATAGATGATCTGGCGACGACGGGTGGATCGAAAATCGAAGCTATTCAGAAGTTGGAAGAAGCCAGCCTGAAAGTGCGCGACATTGTGGTCTTGATCGATCGCGGGCAGGGGGCCGGGCCGATGCTGGCCGAGGCGGGTTATCAGCTGCACGCCGTCGCCGCGCTGCCGGAGTTGCTGGACGAGTGGCGGCGGTCGGGGGCGATTTCGCGGGAGCAGTTTGAGGAAGTCAAACAATTCTTGACAAGATGACCAGATGGCAAGATGACCAGATGAATTCGCAAGACAGATTCATCTTATCATCCCTCATCAGGTCATCTTGTCACTGAGCCAACATGTACCAATCCATTCGGCCACTTTTATTCAAACTCGATCCTGAGCGTGTCCACGGCGTGACGCTGCGGTTGATTCAACTGGCCGGGCAACTGCCGCCGACGTATGCGCTGCTGAAGCGCATGTTCGAGGTCGATGATCCACGCCTTGAAGTTGACGCCTTTGGCCTGAAGTTCAAGAATCGGATTGGACTGGCCGCCGGTTACGATAAGAACGGCGTGGCCGTGAGGGGCCTGAGCGCGCTTGGCTTTGGGCACGTCGAAGTGGGCACGGTGACGCGCCATAAGCAGATAGGCAACCCGAAGCCGCGCGTGCAGCGCGTGATCGAGGCGCAGGGCGTCATCAACAGCATGGGCTTTCCCAACGACGGCGTCGATGCGCTCAAGATTACGTGCGGGGCTGTTAAGGTAGGGATCAATATCGGCAAGAGCAAGGACACGCTCATCGAGCAGGCCGCCGACGATTACTGTGTCTTGTTCAAGCAGGTGTATCGTGACGCCGACTACGTCGCCATCAACATTAGTTCGCCAAACACGCTGAATTTAAGGCAATTGCAGGCGCGTGAGTTGATTGAGAACTTGCTCAAGCAAGTAGCGGCAGTGCGTGATGCGTCTGCGCCGCGTAAACCGCTGCTGGTGAAGATCGCGCCAGATTTGACGGAGGGCGAGATCAACGATGTGCTGGCGGCGATTTCGCTGGCGGGCATCGACGGCATCATTGCCACGAATACGACCATCGGACGGAGCGGCATTCCGGCCCGGTATCATGATCTGAAGGGCGGCTTGAGCGGCGCGCCGCTGCGCGATCGCTCGACGGCGATCATTCACTATATCGCGCGGCAGACCGCAGGCAAATTGCCCATCGTGGGTGTAGGCGGCATCGCGAGTGCGCGGGATGCGATGGAGAAACTAGAAGCCGGTGCGACATTGCTTCAAGTCTACACCGGCTTGATTTATGCGGGGCCGAGTCTGGTGCAGCAGATCAATCGGGCGTTGGTTGGCCGTTAAGCTAAACCGTTACGCTTGATCACTTCGCGGTAGAACTCAAAACTGTCTTTGGGAATCCGCTGTTGCGTAGCGTAATCGACATACGTCAGGCCGAAGCGTTTCGAGTAACCGTGTGCCCATTCGAAGTTGTCCAGCAGTGACCACGCAAAGTAACCGCGCAGATCGACCCCGTCGTTGATTGCTTGCCGGCAGGCGACGATGTGTTCGCGCAAGTAATTCACCCGGCGCGGATCATGCACTGCGCCATCTTCAACTGTGTCCTTAAAGGCTGCGCCGTTTTCGGTGATGTAGATCGGCACGGCCGGATACTCGCGCTGTAACTTGGTGAGCAAACGATACAAGCCCGGCGCGTGAACTTCCCAATCCATCTCAGTATACTCGGCGTCGAGCAATTTGGGGGCGCGACGTGGGCCATCATACAAGGCGCGCATATAGTAATTGAGGCCCAGATAATCGAGCGGTTGCGCAATCACCTTGAGATCATCGGGCTGGATGGCGGGCACTTTGGCTTCGTAGGCCGCCCACGCTTGCGCCGGATATTGTCCGCGCAACACCGGATCGAGATACCAGCCGCAATCCTTCTGCCACTGCAAGTCCGCAAAGGCGCGATCATCGGATGTGTCGGTCAGCGTCTCCACCGTCCACAGGTTGAGCACGATGCCCACTTGCGCGTCAGGTTGAAGCGCGCGAATCGCTTGCGTGGCTAGTCCATGTGAGAGCAGCACGTGATGCGCGGCTTGCAGTGACTGGACTTCATCGCTCAGGCCGGGCGCATGTACGCCATAGCGATAGCCGAGAAAAGCCGTACAAAACGGCTCATTGTGCGTGCTCCACTGCTTCACGCGGTCGCCCAGGCGCTTGACCACGACCTGCGTGTATTCGACAAACGCATTGACGATGTCACGGTTGAGCCAGCCGCCGTCATCTTCCAGCATTTGCGGCAGGTCCCAGTGATAGAGCGTGACATACGGTTGAATGTTGGCTGCTAACAGCGCATCAACGAGTTGATCGTAGAAGGCGAGACCCTTTTCATTAACTTGACCGCGGCCGTTCGGCAGAATTCGCGCATTCGGTAGAATGCGCGGCCACGCGATCGAGAAGCGGTAGGCAGGCAGGCCCAGCTGCTTCATCAGTTCAAGATCGTCGCGCCAACGATGGTAATGATCGCAGGCCACATCGCCGGTGTCGCCGTTATGGACTTTGCCCGGCGTATGACTGAAGCGATCCCAGATCGATTCGCCGCGCCCGTCTTCATGCACTGCGCCTTCGATCTGATAACTGGCGGTAGCCGCCCCCCACACAAAATTCTTCGGAAAAACCTGCACGCTTGCGCTCCTGACTATCACTTGCGATGATCGACTAAGGCCATCAACTCGGCGGGCGTTGAAGCCGCGGGCGCGTCAATGATGTGCCACGTTTCGATATGCTCGGTCGTTTGCCCCGGCGCTAACGTGACCAGCGGGGCCAGCGTCTCGATCTCGATGAAACGGTGATTGCTATACACTTCGACGTTGCAATCGCGATCGGGATGTAAACGATCGAGTTGCGGATCAAAGCGTTTTACAAAGAAAACGTTGTTGCGCAAATAGCCAAGCCAGCCGGTGCTCAGACAACCGATTTTACACGGCTGCTCGTCGGCCTGCGCGTTGACCATCACGTAATCATCATCGAGGTGCAAGCGCGCATCGTGCCAGCGGGTGTACGGCCAGGCCACCACGTGTCGATCGGGCAGCACGGCGTGGTCGGTGGCGCGGTGTTGCGGGACAAGGGCATAGCCGCCCAACGGCATCATCGTGATCGCCCACGGGGCGAGTTCGATGGCTGAACTACCGTCGTTTTCGATCAGGTGACGCACGGTTACACAGGGGGCATCAACGGCCAACTCAATCTCGATCGATTTGCGCAGCCCCGTGGCCGCTTCGATCGGTTGCGTCAGTCGCACAGCGTTGCCTCGCCGCGCAATCGACAGGCCGTGATTGTCCGGCACATCCGATCGGACGGGGGCTTCCGGCGCATGCCACAACCGATGTCCGCCGCGTAGAGAGTAATCACCATCGGGCGTAGGCCACGATATATCGGGCGTTTCGGCCAGCAGGTTCTCGTCAGAACCGGCCCGCATCAAGCGCACGAGGCGCGGGCCGGCTTCGGCTAGATACTCCAA
>JAUQXD010000053.1 GCA_030834835.1 Thermoflexales bacterium
AAGTAGACAGGGAAACAGTAAGCAAGTAGACAAGGACGCCGACCTTTTGGGCCGGCGTCCTTTTTTGTCGAGCTGGTCGGTGATTGCGATGGTCCTTATCATGATGTTTGTTGCAAGCCGGTAATGAACATCTTGATGAGCTGCTGAAAACTTTCGTCGCAATCGAGCGGCAGGCCAAAGCCGTCGGCCACTTCCAGCGTGGCGAAGCCATGGACGATGCTGCGCAGGCCGCGCACGGCATGCAATGCTGCTTCGCCGTGTAAGTCAAATGATCCGACAACAGCCAGCGCAATCTGTACCACACGTTCTTGCGCAGTCTGTAACTCAACATCGATCGGCGTTTGCAGCCCCGATGAACGCAGCCCTGTCATATACAGGCCGTAGTGATCTTTGACGTAAGCCCGATAGGCTTCCGCCAGCGCCAGCACCGCCTCCACACCCGACTTGCCAATCGCCGCGTTGCCCATGGCTGCGCCCAGATCGCGCGTGCTCATCAACGCCAGTTCGCGCTGCAAACCGGGCAAGCCATCGATGTGATTGTAGAGTGACGGCGTTTGCACAGCGAGTTCTCTGGCTAAACGCCCCAACGATAGCGCTTCAAGCCCCTCGGCTTCGATGAGTTCCACTGCCGCCTGAACGACCGTGGCCGTGTCCAATCGCGCTTTGCGCGGCTGTGTCTTAGTTCTTGTTTTCATGAAAGGCCTTCAACGCCGATAGAATAATCGGCCCCGTGATGTCGGGCATTTCAGCGTGCGGATAATGACCGGCATGCTCGATCATCTGATACGTGCCGCGCACGCTGTTCGCGACCAATTTCGCTTCGGCTTCGGGGTCTTTGAAATCGCGATCTTTGCTGCCCATCAGCACTACCGTCGGCGCGATGACGCGCGGCAGACGCTGTTCCGACGCCAACTTCGAAGCATTGAGCATGTGGTGTAGCGCCTCGATGCGCCCCGGCGCCTTCAGGTTAGCCTTCAATGCTGACGAATACTCGGCGAAATCGGCCGGTTTGCGCGTGGGGTACAACGTTGAGAAATACTTCAGCCACATCGACGGCCCCCACGGGCGGGCGAACATCGCGGTGAGCATCAACTGCAAGAATTTGTCACCAGCGCCGCGCACGAACGGGCCGATCAGTACGAGGCCGCGAATCAGATCGGGCGCTTCGGCTGCCGCCCACACGCCCGCCCCCGCAGCCATCGATGTGCCGATGACGAAGGCTGACCCGGCATTGAGATGTCGAATCAGCGCAAGAATATCGCTGCCGATCGCGGCCACTGAAAAATCCGGCCAATCCGTACTGCTCTCGCCGTGCCCCCGCACATCGAGACTGACGGCGCGATAGCCGGCCGCCACCAGCTGCGGCGCAAGAAAGCGATACTCGCCGCGCAGGTCGCCCATCGAGGGGACACAGATGACCAGCGGGCCGCTGCCCGCGTCATCGTAGGCCAGCGTGCCGTTTTGATGTTGAAAAAACCGAGTTGCCATTGTTTCCTCCTGAAAACTAACTATATTAGTCATTATACTAATAATATTAGTTTTGTCAAGACCCAGACAGTGCGCCTTGGACAAGCGTGTGAACACAGCCAGGCGTGCCCGGCTGCAACGGGTATAATGGGCGCTGCGCTCGGCCAAAACGAGCAGAATATCCATTGACGACGAGGCACGATGTCTTCAGATCAACAAACAAACGAGTGGTTGGAAGTATGTGTGATGACCGAGCCGGAAACGGCCGAGGCCGTGTCCGAAGTGTTGAGCCGCTACGCGCCCAATGGTGTGGCGATTGAACAACTCGCGCGCGACATCGGCCTGGGCGCGGACGAAGGTGCGGCGCAAGATTTAGAGCAGATTGTGGCGGTGCGCGCTTACGTATCGATGATGGATGACGTCGATCATAAGAAGCAGCAGATCGAAGAGGCGCTATGGCACCTGAGTCGCATCGCCCACATCCCGGAACCGACGTTTCGCGTGGTGGCTGAAAGCGATTGGGCCAATGCGTGGCGCGAACACTATCATGTGGCGCATCTGGGCGAACGATTTGTGATCAAGCCGTCATGGCGCGAGTATGAGGCGCAGCCACATGAGATCGTGCTGGAACTTGATCCGGGTATGGCCTTCGGCACGGGCCTGCATCCCACCACGCAGATGTGTCTGGCCGCGATCGAGAAGTACGCGCAGCCCGACATGCACACCCTCGATCTGGGCACGGGGTCGGGCATTCTGGCGATCGGGGCGGCGAAGCTGGGCGCGAAATCGATCGTCGCCATCGACAACGATCCGGTCGCGGTGAAAGCGGCCATTGAGAACGTGCAGCTGAATCACGTCGAGGACGCGGTTCGATGCAGGGTAGGCTCGTTGGCAGAGGCGGCCGCCGAGACTTACGATCTGATCGTGGTGAATATCCTGGCACGCGTGATCATCGCGATGTGCGAGGACCGGTTGGGCCGCGTGGTTCGATCGGGCGGGTTGGCGATCTTTGCGGGGTTGATCGACACGCAAGAATATGGCGTGCACGAAGCGCTGACTTCGCAGGGGCTGAGCGTGATCGATCGATTGCAGGATAAAGACTGGGTGTGTTTGATCGCGCGGAAAGACTAACAAAAACCCGACTGATCGATTCGATCAGTCGGGTTAATCTGGTGAAGATTAAAACTCGGCGGCGGGGGCGCTTGGGCTGCGGAAGCGATAGGTAATGCGGCCTTTGCTGAGATCGTAGGGCGACATCTCCACCTTCACGCGGTCGCCCAGCAGAATGCGGATGTAATAGCGGCGCATCTTGCCAGACAAGTACCCCATCACGGTATGGCCGTTCTCCAATTTAACCGTAAACATGGTGTTAGGCAGGGCTTCCACCACGATCCCTTCCACTTCGACCTTTTCTTCTTTGGTCTTCATATTTGTATCGCGTTTCATCGGGTCTCCTTGTGGTTCGCCCTGCAACAACAGAGCGCAGCCGACCCGGCTGCGCTCTCGAACTAAACTGACTGTCGTAAACGCTCAGCTGATTTTGGGCCGGTGGTTGAGTCCGCGTGTGAGATAGACTGCGGTACAACGTCTCTTAGTATACCTGATCGATCTCACGTGGTCAAATCAAGTTGAAAATGTAACGATTGCCCGGCCGCCACCTTTATTCAGCCGGTGGCACCGGCCGGCGCGCAGCCAGCAGCACAATGGCCAGAATGATCGTGCCCAGCACCACGGCAAAGGGAAAAATCGGCGTGCCGGTTACGTTGACAGGCACTGGCGTCGGCAGGGGCGTCGGCTCCAATGTGGGGCTGGCGGCGGCGGTGGGCGTGGGTGGCCGGCGCGTCGCGGTAGGGGTGGGCGTGGGCGGTTGGCGCGTCGCGGTGGGGATCGGCGTGGCGGTGGGGATCACGGGCGTAGCCGCGCGAGCGGGCTGTGCCTGTATGTCGGCGGTGACGGGTTTCACGTCGTCGCCGGTCGCGAACACGTCGAGCAGACCGTTGGCGATGATGAATTGCCCGCCGGTCCCCAGTGCGCGCTGCGAGGTGCGCAGATCGAGCGCAAAGATGGCATTGTCGCCGATGACGCGCGCACCGTCGGCGGTGAGTTCGAGCGCAGTGTCGTCGGTCAGGCCCAGCGCGATCACATCGGGATGAGCGTAAGCCAGCGAGAACAGGCGGCCCCAGCGATTGTCACTCAACACTTGCGGCTCGACCATGACGTTGAGCAGATTCAGGCCGTTGGAAATCGTCGTCGTGCCCTGAATGAACGATTGCCGGATCGCGATGTCGGCTTCGTCGGCGTCGTCGGGTGTGGGCGGCTGCGCCGCGAAGAATCGGCCCGCCATGGCCGCGCCGCCGTTATCGGCCAGCAGCGGCAGCCCGCTGCGCCACGCGGCCTCGATCAATGAGAGGGCCTGTGACTTGACTCGGGATTGATCTTTCGCGATCAGGATGATGCCGGTGACATCTTTCGTCACCACCAGCGGCTGGGCCGCGGCCCGATCGGGGATCACGACAATATCGGTTGGCATGTTTAGCGCGGCTGCATAAACCTCGGCGGTGGCTTGCGCAGCCTGATCAGAATCGAAGCCAGTGGCGACGATCAGGATACGGCGGCGCGGATTATCGGCCAGTTCGGCGAAGCGCTTTAAGACCGCGCTTGACGCGATGTCGTCGCTCAAGTCGCCGGCCAGCAGCAGCGGCCCGGCGTCTTTGGGCAGCGTCAGGGCGCTGAAGGTCCGATCGAGTTTAGCGCGCGGCGTCAAGACCTGTGTTTGCAGCGTGGTCGCGCGCCTGGTCAGATCGTAACTGACGCGGCCGGGCGCGAGCAGCTGCACCAGCACATTGCGCAGACTCAGCGTGAAAGCCGGCCCGCGATATTGCACCGCGTCGGCGGCGTGATACGTTTCGGCGTCGAGCACGGTCACGGTCGACCGGCCGAACACGTCTTGCAGGCGCGCGCCGTCATACACATTGACGCCGGTGTCGGCATCGATGCCCACGCCGACGTGCGGCACATTGGGCAGTGACAGTGCGTTGAGCAGGCGACCCAACCGGTTGTCCTGATGGAAGTGCTGATCGACGATGGCTCCCGTCACGCCGAAGGGCAGGCCGCGCCGGGCGGAAGTATTCCATATTTCGGGCGCGCCAAAGTCCAGGGCATTCACTGCTGTAAAACCCTCGTTGTAGCCGTTCAGCATCGTGGCCGAGAGCAGGCCGCCGCCCGCGCCGGTGCCCGCAATAACCACACCGTTTTGATACGCTTTAGTCAGTTCCTCTTCCAGCGGTGTGCCCGCGACAATCTGCATGCCGATCGTTTGATCGCCCCCCAGAATAAAAATAGCCGACAAATCGACAAGGAAGTATTTGATGATCGATGGATCCGTGGCGTCGGCGCGCGTGTAGATGGGCGCGAGAATGGCCGTACACGTCAGCCGATCGTTCGCTGCGTCCTTGCAGGCGGACTCGATCTCCAGGCGGCGCATTTCGGCCTCGCGCGTGAACGCGGCGCGCTCGGCGTCCGTGATCGACACGGGATTGGTGGAATAGGTCAGCGGCAGAATAAGAAGATTGACCTGCCCATTCCGCGCGTTGGCAATGGCGTCTGCGATGAAGCCCGCGTAAATATCGGCGTAACCGTCGCCGATCGGAATGAGGTGGCCGATCGGTTTGGGTTGGGCCAGTGCCGGCGCGGCCACAGCGATGATCATAAACACGCACCACGCAATACGGAACACGTGGTGCGTCCCGCGGGGAGGCTTCGCACTGGTGCGTGATACGTGAAATCGTCGACTCATTGTCCACCTTTGTAACCGTGTGAAGTTCAGGGAGTCTAGCCTAAAGTGGCGCGGAGGTCAAATACTTTGAACCGGCCAATTCGGCGCGTTTGATTGACGGAAATATCACAATCAGGTACAACCTCACGAGTGACGAGTGACGAGTGATTGGTCAACTGGTGATTGGTGATTGGCCGATCGGTTACTGATTGACTGATTACCAATTGACCGCTTAACGAGGCGAACATGACTGTACTCCAGGCCGATCGAGTGACCCGGCAATATCGCATGGGCGAGTTGACGGTGAACGCATTGGACACGGTGAATTTTGCCGTGGACAGGGGTGAATTCGTCGCCATCATGGGGCCGTCGGGGTCGGGCAAATCGACGTTGCTGCACCTGCTGGGCGGCCTCGATGGCGCGAGCGAGGGCGAGATCACACTGGCGGGCAAGGCACTCTCCAAACTTAACGACGACGAAGTGACTTTGGTTCGGCGGCGCAACGTCGGCTTCATCTTTCAGTTCTACAACCTGGTGCCTACGCTGACGGCGGAAGAAAACATCGCCCTGCCGATATTGATCGATGGCCGCAATGTCGATCAATACCGATCCAAGATCGACGAACTCCTGAAGTTGGTTGATCTGACGGATCGACGGCATCACAAACCCGATCAGCTGAGCGGCGGGCAGCAGCAGCGCGTGGCGATCGCGCGCGCCTTCGTCACCGATCCCGATATTGTGCTGGCCGACGAGCCGACCGGCAACCTCGATTCGAAATCGGGTAAGGCGATTCTGGAACTGCTGCGCCATTCGTGCGATGAGTTAGGCCACACTATCGTGATGGTAACGCATGATGCCTATGCCGCTTCGTATGCCGATCGCGTGGTGTTTCTGAAAGATGGTCGCGTTGTGCGCAACCTCACGCGCGCGGGTCACGAATCGAACATGCTGCAAGCGATTATGGATGTGATGGGGCATTTGGAGAGTAGTGACGAGTAACGAGTGAAAACGTGATGCGTAGTGCGTGGTGCGTGAAAGCCAAACACGCAACACGAACCACGAAACACGCCGCCGCAATCAATCATGTCCAAACCTTCAAGTTCTCTCCGCAACCTCAACGCCCTCGCGTTCAGAAATCTCTGGACGCGGAAGACGCGCACGTTCCTCACGGCGCTCGGCATTGTGCTGGGCGTCGCGGTAATACTTGCGATCAACATCACCAACAACAGCACCCTCGCGTCGATTAACAAAATCTTCGATGAAGCGTCGGGCCTCGCCGATCTGGTGATCGTCCCATCGAGTTATACCGGCACGTCAGGCTATCCCGACTCAACGCTAGGGCGTGTGAAGAGCGTCGAGGGGGTGGCCGCCGCGGTGCCGAGTGTGCAGGCCAGCACGCTGCTCGCGTCGGAGGCGAAGGGCTGGGAGTTCACGTTTGGCCTTGGCGGATCGAGTGGCAATCGCTTGCTGTTGTTCGGCATTGATCCTGAACTTGATCAAGAAGCGCGGCAATACAACCTGATCGCGGGACGGTTTCTCAAACCCGGTGAACGCAGTTATTCGGCCATCTTCACGCAAGAGTATGCTGACGAAAAAGGCATCACTGTGGGCAAAGACGTGGACATTCTTTTGCCGACTGGCTCAGCCACGCTGCGCTGTGTGGGCATCGTGCGGAAGGACGGGCCGGGCTTGATGAACAGCGGCGCGGTGGCCTTCATTCCGCTGGAAGTGGTGCAAGAACTCTTCTCCCGCGGCGGCGAACTCGATCAGATCGATGTGGTGACGAAGGACGAGGTCGGCCATTCGACGCAGAACCTGGCCGCATTGAAACGCGCACTGCAAGACAAACTCGGTAACGAGTATCTGGTGAACTATCCCGCGCAGCGCGGACAGGTCGTCACGCAGCAACTCGCCACGTATCAACAGGGCTTATCGTTCTTCAGCATGATCGCGTTGTTCGTGGGCGGCTTCCTCATCTACAACGCCTTCACTATGACGATCGTCGAGCGCACGCAGGAGATTGGCCTGCTGCGGGCCTTGGGCGTGTCTCGACGGCAAGTGCTGCGCCTGGTGATGATCGAAGCGGGGCTATTGGGCGTGGTCGGATCGATCCTGGGCGTGGTCTTCGGATTGATCCTGGCTCAAGGCTTGATTGCCATCATGGGCACGATCACGGC
>JAUQXD010000535.1 GCA_030834835.1 Thermoflexales bacterium
ATGATCGTGGTGTTCTGGATGTGGCATATGAAGCTACGATCAAGTATTACGTTGAAGATTAGGTGTCATTCAGATAGATTTACTGCAAATACATCAACAATGGAATATGTCATGACTAACACCGCCGATCTCGATCGCGCCATTCGGCAACACCGCACGACGCAAGCCACCGTAACAGTGACACACCACGGAGCGCCGCTGGTGGGACAAGATGTCGTCATGCAGCAGCGCCGGCATCGCTTTCTTCTGGGCAGCAATTGGGGCGAAAGCACCCTGGCCTGGGCGAATGGCGAATTGACCGGCCAGGCCAAAGACCTCGCCGAACGGCGCAATGATCAGTTCTTGCAGCTCTTCAATCAAGTGACGCTGCCCTTTTACTGGGGACGCTTTGAGCCACTGCGCGGCCAGCCGCAGACCGATCGCATCCGCAACGCCGCGCGCTGGTATCAGGCGCAAGGCTGTGTGTTAAAAGGGCATCCGTTATGCTGGCACACCCTCGCCCCCGATTGGCTGTTACCGCTCGACAACCAATCCATTCTGCAGGCGCAGATCGCCCGCATTCAACGCGAGATGTCCGACTTCGCCGGGGTAATTGAGATGTGGGATGTGGTCAACGAAGCCGTCATCATGCCCATCTTCGATCGGTACGACAACGGCCTCACGCGCATCTGCAAAGAGTTGGGCCGCATCGAGTTGATCCGCACGATGTTTGAAGCGGCGCGCGCGACCAATCCACAGGCGACTTTGCTCCTCAACGATTTCGATGTGTCGCCGGCCTATGACATCCTCGTCGAAGGCTGTCTGGCCGCAGGCATCCCGATCGATGTGATCGGCATTCAATCGCACATGCATCAGGGCTACTGGGGCGTCGAGCGGACGCAAGCCGTCCTCGATCGATTTACGCGCTTCAACAAGCCCATTCACTTCAGCGAGAATACGCTGGTCTCCGGGTGCCTCATGCCGCCGGAGATCGTCGATCTGAATGATTATCAGGTAAGCGACTGGCCCAGCACGCCGGACGGCGAAGCGCGTCAGGCTGAAGAAGTGGTGTTGCACTACAAAACGCTGCTGGCTCATCCGCTGGTGGAAGGCATCACGTGGTGGGACCTGTCCGATGGCGGCTGGCTCAATGCGCCTGCCGGGCTGCTGCGCAAAGATCACTCGCCCAAGCCCGCCTATGAAGCATTGTTGAAGTTGATCAAAGGCGAATGGTGGCTGGCACCGACGACTTTCACCACCAACGCCAACGGTCAACTCACCTTCACGGGCTTTTTGGGCGAGTATGAACTATCGGCTGGCATGCAGAACGTCCGCTTCACGATCAGCGACAAAGGCTCGTCGCAAGTCACGCTCGATCTCTAGAGGAAAATACCTCAATGCAGCCGACCCGCGACATCGAACGTTATCTGACCAACCTTGCGCCTGAACTGCGCGACATCGTGTTCGAGTTGCGGGGTCTGGTCGCGGCCATTGCATCGACGGCCACCGAAACGTTTCATCGCAAGGGCTTTACCTACTATCATGCCGAACGCGGCGGACCGGTCAGTGCGGGCATCTGCCAGATCGGCATCCAGCCCGATCACATCCGGCTGGCCTTCATCCACGGGGCGTTTCTACCTGATCCTAAAGGGTTGCTGCGGGGCGAATCACAATACAAACGGTATGTGAAGATTGAGTCCTTCGATCAAGCGCCGTGGGATGATCTTCAGGCGCTGATTCAAGCCTCGTCAAATTTTGACCCGCGAGTGTCATGCTGAACGCAGCGAACCATCGCTTGCCTCAACGTACAGACCCTTCGCTGCGCTCAGGGTGACACTCCTCGCGCCCAATACTTCTCGATCAACGCGCGCGTTTGTTTGATCCCGATTGCCGCATCGCCGTCACCCTCGTACTCAATGCTGATCGCGCCATCGTAGTTCACTGCTTTCAACGCGCGCAAACACGCCCGATAGTCGATCGTGGCCTCTTCGCCGTCGTCCCTGAACGCGCGTGACTTGGCATGGGCGTGAATGGCGTAAGGGACCAGTTGCTCGAACGACTGTTGGGCGGTCGCAGCCTCATCGAAGTTGCCAAAGTCAAGGCACACGCCCACAAACGGCGAATGAAAGTGCGTCACAAATTCGATCAGCGTCGCGGGATCACCGCTCAAGCCGCCGTGGTTCTCGATGGCCAACTTCAGATCGAACGCCATCGCTACAGGCAGCACATTCTGCAGCAGATCAACGGCGCGCTCAAACCCCGCCCGATCACCCTTTTCTCCCCCCAGCGTCAACCGGACGATGCGCGCGTTGATGAAATGCGCAGCCTCGATAGCGGCAGCCAGATACTCCTTCTGCGCGGTCACATCCTCGCTGACGAGATCAGAATCGATCGACCAGCAGACCAACTTCGTGCCGCTGCGATGTCGATTAAGGTGCGTGCGCAGCAGCGCTTTACGATCGTACTGTCCCGGCACCATCGGCTCCGCTTTGCGACCAAACAACCGCCGCAAGCGGCCCGGCGGACGCGGCCACAAAAACAGATCCTGCAACTCCACCGCGCGATAGCCCAGATCGTAAGCGCGAAACGGCACATCGCTCAGATGCAATTTGCCCTTATATAAGTCGTCGTGAAACGACCAGGAAGAGACTGCGATTAGCATGTCAGACACCCGAGTTCATGTTCGGTCATTCCCGCGTGCTTCCGCCTGGCGCGCCCCCGCTTCGGGGATAGGGCGTGGCGGGAATCCAACGGCTCACCCGTCTGGATGCCCGACAAAGGCATTCGGGCATGACAGTGGATCGTCATCGTACCTCAACCTCGCCCAGCATCACGCCATCTGCACTGTGCGTCAGGTTGGTCTCGCCCACGGGCAAACGCGCGCCCGTTTCATCATACACGCCAATCACCACCGGGTACAGCCCTGCGATCAAATCGGGCGGCACGGCCAACTCAAAGTCTTGCAGCACAATGTCGCCGGGCCGCCAGTCGGCGGGATTCAGCGACTCATCGCAGATCACGCGGTCGCCCTGCGTCACGATGGATTCGCCCGATCCGCGCAGATGCACATACACCGAGTAAACACGATCGATCGGCGCGAGCGCTTTCAGCGCCAGCGTCACGCGGGCCGTTTCACCCGGCTTGACTCGCGGCGTGATCTCAAATCCGATCAATTCGATCTGCGATCCAAACGCCGCCTTATCACGCCGCGCTAGTGTCAACTGCGCCGATTGATCGGCTGGTACACGCAGTACCTTTGCATACGGCCCCACCGGCGATGGCAGATCCCAGACCACACTGCCCGCCGGAAATATCTGCTGCATCAGCGGCAGTGTGCGTTGATCTTTCTCATCGATCACGATCCAGTCGGTGACGCGCGTCGTGCGTTCGGGCAACAGCGCACACGCCATGCCGTTGTAACTGTGCAGCGGCCCGGCACGCGGCGTCTCGCCCACGGTCAGATCAATCACCTCATAGAATTTATCGTAAGGAGTCAGAAACACCGCCGCGTCCGGTTGACCTTTCACGTAATTCGCCACCTGCGTGATGCCGCTGTCATAAGCCCAGAACAACTGCGGATTGGACACGTATGGGCCGAAGTAATCTGTTACCGCCAGTAGCGCACTCGTCCCGAGCAGCGCCGCCCACCCGATCGGAATGATGCGCTGCCCCCGCGGCCAGCGATCCATGATTGCGCGCGCCGAGACGACCGCACCCGCCGCAATCAATATCGACACGATCGGCCACACGCCCGTCCAACGGCGCGTCAACGGCGCAGGCGTCGTGAGCAGCGCGGGCAGCGTCAACACGATCAACGCCGTCAACGCGATCCAGCCTGCCGATTTTCGGCGCAGGCTGACAAATAGCCCGATCAACGCGAACGCCGCCAGAATCGGATCGAGCAGCGGCCGCCCCGATAGATTGTGCAGGCCATCCAGATCGCCGCGCGCGACAAAGGCCGTCAGTGTGTCCAGCGTATTGCGCAGCAGATCGGTTTCTTCAGTCACCTGCTGAGCGCGTACAAAGAGCCATTCCGGTTGTTGCAGAAAGAAGGCGCCCAACGGCGCAAAGACGATTACCGCTGCCACGATGAGCAACGCGTAGTTGACGAGAGTAACGCGCCACGCCAGATTCCTCGTCACCACCAGCGCTCCTCGGAATGACACTAGATCGGCCACGCCAATGAGCACCACCAGCACCGGGA
>JAUQXD010000536.1 GCA_030834835.1 Thermoflexales bacterium
TCAGCATCAACACCGTCAAGGTGCACCTGCGCAACATCTTCGCCAAACTCAACGTGCAGACCCGCACGGAAGCCACCCTGATCGCTATTCAACGCGGCTGGGTCACCGTGCCGAGTACGGCAGTGCCGGGTACACCGCTCCCCGCTGAAGGCGAAGCCGCACCGATCGAACCCGCCCCCTTGATCGGGCCGATTGTGATCGAGCCGCCCCTGCCGATCGGGCGGCGGCTGGCCCTGATCGGGATCGCCGTGATCGCCATCGGTCTGGCGCTGCTGATCGGTCCCGGCGGATCCGCCCGGAGCGGCAATCAGGCTCAGCCGTTCAGTGATACGCCGCTCACCAATCCGGGCATCAATCCTATCGCGAGCGATACGACCTGGCAGGCGCAGAGCGCCATGTCGCTGGCGCGCGGCCGATTGGCAGCCGTGGCGCTGGGCCAGCGTATCATCGCCATCGGCGGCGAAACGACGACGGGCGTGACCGGGCTGGTGGAGATACTGGATACGGTAACGCAGCGCTGGGAAACCGGCGAAAACAAGCCCACGCCGGTGGCGAATGTGTCGGCGGTGGTTGTCAGCGGCACCGTGATCGTGCCCGGCGGCTATACGGCCGCGGGCGTGCCCACCTCGATCGTGGAAGCCTACGATCCGATCTCGAACACGTGGACGACGCTGGCCCCCCTGCCCGCGCCGCGCTTCGCGTACGCCATCGCCGCGTATCAGAATCGCGTGTACGTGCTGGGCGGCTGGGACGGCCAACGCTACGTCGATACGACGTTCATCTACGACGTGGCCGCGAATCGCTGGTCGACGGGCGCACCGCTGCCGCTGGCGCGCGGTTTCAGCGCGGCTGCGGCCCTGAACGACGTGATCTATGTCGTGGGCGGCTACACTGACGGGCGCGAGTTTGACAACTGCGATCGATTCGTGGTCGCCGAGGATCGCTGGGAGGCGTGCGCGCCGCTGCTGGTGACGCGCGGTGGGCTGGGCCTGACCAGCATGGCCGGGCGGCTGTATGCCATCGGCGGCGGCTGGACCGGCTATCTGTCGTTTAACGAGTGGTATGATCCGAACCAGAATCAGTGGGCGGTGCTGCCCACGCCCTTCATCGGCCAGTGGCGCGGCCTGGGCTTAACCGCCATCGGCAATGATTTGTACGTGCTGGGCGGCTGGACCGGGCAGTATCAGACCGTCGTCGAAAAGTACAATCCCTTCCCCTTCAGCATCTTCGTGCCGGCTGCCACGCGATAGGCGAACTCCCCTTCAAGGTTATCTCCTCCCGGCGCTGAGCGGAACTTAACGCCAGGCATAAACGTCTATGTCGATGAGTGGAAAATAGAAATCCAGCAAATCGCACCGACGCGGAATTGGGTTTCAAACTAGACGTCAATTGAGGAGATTCAAACATGAACAAGCGTACGACTGCACCCAGCGGATTGGTTTTGATGTTGATCCTGGCGGCCTGTGCACAGGCCGCCGCGCCCGGCACGCCAGTGCTGACTGAGGCACCAGCCACCACCGCCCCCAAGCCAACCACCGTACCGGCCTCGCCGGTGCCCGATCAATCTACCGCGCCCGCCGTGGAGAACAATCGCGGGCTGCTGGCGCGGCAACTGCACATCGATCCCGCGACGATCCAGGTGATCAGCGCCGGGCAAGTAGACTGGTCGGATTCGTGCCTGGGCGCGGGTCTGGCCAACGAACTGTGCGCGGCCGTCCTCACGACGGGTTACAAGATCACCTTTGGCGTAGACGGCCAGACGTACGTGGTCCACACCGATCGAAATGGTTATCACGCGCGCGTGGTGTCAGCGCCCGAACCGGCGACCGGCCAGCCGATCATGAATTGGAACGGCACGGTCGATAACGGCAATTGCTATGAAGCCATCATCGGCGCTGAAGGCGTGGGCTTTGGCCTGTGCTACGGCCCGGCCAAGATCGGCGGCAAATTCGCCACCGAAGCGCGGCAGAGTGTGCTGGCTGAACTGGCGAGCAAGTATGCGTCCTTTGAAAGCGACGGCGAATTCGGCCACTTGATCTTTACGGGTCGGGGAACAGCCGTCGCCACAGCCGATGAGCAGCGCATGATCACACGCTGGGCGCAGCAGGTCACCCTGGAAGCCGCCGGCGGTGAAAGTCTGGCGGGACTGGAGTATCGCGGCCCCGCCGAAATGGGCAGCAGCGATACCTCGAAGTGCGCTGTGCTGCGGCTGGGCACGCCGATCGAAGCCGTGTTGGGCGCGTGCGACGGCACGGCGACCGACAGGGATATGGGCAAGCGCACCTATCTGGACTGGGAATACCTGCGCGATAACTTTGCACCCTTTGTATATGAGACAACCACAGAAACCGTGACCTTCAACGGCATGGGGCTGATCAGCGGCGACGCCTGGCAGCGCGCGATTCTGGCGTGGGCGCGGACCCGACATGTCGAGCTGTCCACTGGCAAGACCAGCGCCACTATCAGCACGGCCATGAGCTGGCATCTGGGGCAGGACTTCAGCCAGAAGAACGTCTGCCTGCATCTGACCGTGTTGAATTACGGTTATGCCTATGCCGAAGAGATCATGTGCGAGGGCGGCGATGTGTTGACCACAACCGGCGATTGGCTAACCAGTGAGGAACTGGCTAAGTTCGATGAGTGGCTGTATCAACGTGCGCCCCTCACCGTCAACACCAACTATTTTGCCGGACTGGGCAAGACAGAAATGAGCGAGGCCGATCAAGCCGAACTGAGCCAGTGGGCGGCGGCAGTGCATGCCCGTATTCGAGAGGCCGCCGCGCGAGCCAACTTGCCGCCCGAAGCACTGGCCCAATGTCCCG
>JAUQXD010000537.1 GCA_030834835.1 Thermoflexales bacterium
GACAAACCGACACAGAAACGGCTGTGGACGGCGTTCAGTTGGTTCATCACGTTTCAGTATGTGGTGATCGGCTGGTTGTGGTTCGCGCTGCCGGATGTGGGGCAAGCGACGCGGTTGCTGGCGCGGTTGTTTGGAATCGAATAGATGGTATCGGTAAGGGGCATCGGTTTGAAACCGACGCCGAACTTTGGCAAGCCCGCTACGCGGGCTTCATATCACTAGCCGTCGGCTTCCAGATGGCGAAATGCTCACGAAATGCAAACAACCAAGCCACAGACAACCTGGCTTTTGCTAATTCGCATTCTGATCAAGGCGACGCTGTTGTTCGCCTTGATCAATATCGTGTTTGCCCTGCTCGATCCGATCGAGGCGATCGGATCGGTGTCGCTGTACAACACGGTGCTACCGGGGCGCGAACGCCTGCCCTATGGCGAAGACTCCGCGCGTTCATTTAGCCTTAGCCTGTACAACATCCCGGCGATGATCAACAGCCACGTCGTAGCGCAGCCCAAAGCCGCCGATGAGTTCCGCGTGATCATCATCGGCGATTCGGCGACATGGGGGTGGTTTCTCAAGAACGAGGATACGCTAGCAGGACAACTCAATGCGCAGCAGTTGAAGACGAGCGATGGCCGGCGCATCGTGGCGTACAACCTCGGCTATCCGATCATGGCGCTGACCAAGGACGTGTTGATTTTGGATGAGGCGCTAAAGCATCAGCCCGATTTGATCGTGTGGCCCGTCACGCTGGAATCGTTTCCGCGCGAGAAGCAGGTGTTCTCACCCATCGTGCAGAACAACGCGTCTCGGCTTCGACGGCTGATCGATGCGGCGCAACTCGCGATTGATCCCAATGATGCGCGTTTCGTCACGTCCGATTTTCTGGGTAAAACCATCGTAGGGCAGCGGCGCGCGCTGGCCGATTGGCTGCGCCTGCAACTGTTCGGCTTCTCGTGGGCGGCGACCAGCGTCGATCAATTCATTCCCGATCAGATCAAGTTGCGCCAATCGGATTTCGAGGCGGATGCGGCGTGGCAGTCGTTCAAGCAGCCGACCACATTAACCGAAAACGATCTCGCCTTTGATGCGCTGACGGCAGGGCTGAAGTTGGCCGGAAATGTGCCCGTGCTCATCGTCAACGAGCCGATGTATATCAGCACTGGCGTGAATAGCGAACTCCGCTACAATTCGTTTTACCCGCGCTGGGCCTATGATCAGTATCGCGATTTGCTGAATTCGCAAGCACAGCGCAACGGTTGGCATTATCTCGATGTGTGGGACGCCATCGCGCCCGAAGAGTTTACCGACACGCCGGTGCATTTGAATCCAACAGGATCAGCGCAGTACGCGCAGTTGGTTGGCGCGGAACTTGCGCGCATCATCCGCGAATGAACACCGCACTTGTATACTGGTGCAAGTGTTCGCGTCTGCCGGAAAAACGCGCTTAAGAGCTTTCAACTATCAGCCATCGAATTCATTCGATGGACACGGAGCAAGACCATGCCAGACGAAAAAACCATTCGAGAACAACTGCGCGCTTTCATCACCCGCGATCTGATCCGCGATCCCGGCTACGACCTGACCGACACCGAGGGCATCGTCACCGGCGGCCTGATGGATTCATTTTCATTGGCCGAGTTTGCCGTGTACGTTGAGAAGGAGTTCGGCGTGTACATCCCCGACTCCGATCTGACCGTCGATAAGATGGATACGCTCAACCAGATGGTGGCGCGCGTGCTGAAGGGCTGACAGGATGCGTGATGCAAGATGCATGAATAGCCTTTCATGACACCTGTATCTTGCTTCCTGCATCGTGCATCCCGCTTCGTGGATCCACTCT
Source organism: Thermoflexales bacterium (assembly GCA_030834835.1). GTDB lineage: Bacteria > Chloroflexota > Anaerolineae > Fen-1058 > Fen-1058 > JAGOBP01. The sequence goes on from JAUQXD010000537.1 coordinate 1,841, forward strand.
TCATGCTGAAACTAGCCAACCGAAACGAATTTCATACGCTGCTCAATGCAGTCGCGCTGAACGGCGCAGACGCCGGGCGCGACGCGATCGTTTATCTTGAGACAGATCGCACGCCCATTCACGTCTCGCGCCGCGAGTTTCGATCGAACGTGCTGGCCCATGCTGCCGCGCTGAATCGACTGGGGATTGACGGGCGCGATCTGGTCGTCATCGCGCACACGCAAAATCTGGAGAGCATCTACGCTTTCTGGGGTGCGCTGGTCGCGGGCGCGATTCCGTCGATGTTTCCCACGCTGACCGAGAAACTTGATCCCGACATCTACCTGCACAGCATGGCCGAACTGGCGCGGCTGTCCAATGTGCGCGCCATCCTTACCACCGATGACTTTGCGCCGCAGATGCGGGCCGCCGTGCCGTGCCCCGTGTATGCGTCGCAACAGTTGGCGGAGTCAGTGTTAACCTCAGACCTGACAGGTCTCAGAGACCTGTCAGGTCTTGACCCCAGTGAAGTGGCTTTTTTACAGCATTCCAGCGGCACGACGGGCCTGCAAAAAGGCGTGGCCTTGTCACATCGTGCAGTGTTGAATCAAGTCGCCAGTTACAGCGATGCCATTGCTCTGACCGATCAAGACGTCATCGTGAGTTGGTTACCGCTGTATCACGACATGGG
>JAUQXD010000538.1 GCA_030834835.1 Thermoflexales bacterium
GACGATCTATCTCGGCGCTGATGAATTGATCGTCGGCGAAAAAGGCCCCGCCCCCAAAGCCACGCCCACTTATCCCGAACTGTGCTGCCACAGCCTGCAGGATTTGGACATCCTGAATTCGCGCGAGAAGATTCCGTTTGCGGTCGATCAACCGGCTCGCGCGATCTATCGCGACGACATCATCCCCAACTGGCAGGGCCGCTCCCTGCGCGATCTGATCTTTGCAGAAATGACGCCGGAGTGGCTGGCCGCTTACGAGGCCGGTATCTTCACCGAATTCATGGAACAGCGCGCGCCCGGTCACACCGTGCTGGACGACAAGATTTATCACAAGGGCATGCTCGATTTCAAAGCAGACATTCAGCAGACCTTATCTCGATTGGACTACCTCACCGATCGAGACGCGTACGCGAAACAGGAAGAGCTCAAGGCCATGTTGATCTGCACCGACGCGCTGATCCGCTTTGCGGAACGTCACGCCGAAAGAGCGCGCGAACTCGCGCAGGTCGAAACCGATCCGCAGCGCCAACAAGAACTCACGCGCATCGTCGAAGTCTGCTCGCACGTGCCCGCGCACGCCCCGCGCAACCTGTGGGAGGCGCTGCAATACTACTGGTTCGTTCATCTGGGCGTCACCACCGAACTCAACACGTGGGACGCTTTCTGCCCCGGCCACCTCGATCAGCATTTGCAGCCGTTCTATCAGCGCGGCCTGGCCGACGGCACCCGCACGCGCGATCAAGCCGAAGAACTGTTGCACTGCTTCTGGATCAAGTTCAACAATCAGCCCGCGCCGCCCAAAGTGGGCGTCACCGCCGCCGAGAGCGGCACCTATACCGACTTCGCGCAGATCAACATCGGCGGCGTCAAAGCCAATGGCGCGGATGCCGTCAACGACGTGTCGTACCTGCTGCTCGACGTGATCGAAGATATGCGCTTGCTTCAGCCCAGTTCGTCGATTCAGGTCAGCAAGAAAAATCCCGATCGCTTCATCAAGCGCGCCGCGAAGATCATCCGTACCGGCTTCGGCCAGCCGTCGATCTTCAACACCGACGCCATCGTGCAGGAACTGGTGCGGCAGGGCAAATCGCTGGTCGATGCGCGCGCGGGCGGATCGAGCGGCTGTGTGGAAGTGGGCGCGTTCGGTAAGGAGAACTACAACCTGACCGGCTACTTCAACCTGCCCAAAGTGCTGGAGATCACGCTGCACAACGGCGTCGATCCGCGCACGGGCAAACAACTGGGCTTAATCACCGGCGATCCGCTGCAATTCCAGTCCTTTGACGAACTCCTCGCCGCGTTCGACAAGCAACTGCGCTACTTCATCGACATCAAACTGCGCGGCAACAGCGTCATCGAGCGGCTGTACGCCGCCTACATGCCCGCGCCGTTTCTGTCGCTGCTCGTCGACGACTGCATCGCCACCGGCCAGGACTATCACGACGGCGGCGCGCGCTACAACACCAGTTACATTCAGGGCGTGGGCCTGGGCACCATCACGGACGCGCTCACCGCGCTCAAGTACCACGTTTTCGATCAGCGCGCCTTGTCGATGGAGACGATGTTGCTCACGCTGGATGGCAACTTCAAAGGCCACGAGCGCACGCGACAGCTGCTGATCAATCGCACGCCGCGCTACGGCAACGACGACGACTACGCCGACAGCGTGATGACGACCGTCTTCGATCTGTACTTTAACGCCATCGATGGTCGCCCCAACACCAGAGGCGGCGAATATCACATCAACCTGCTGCCGACGACGGTGCACGTCTACTTCGGCTCGGTGATCGGCGCGACGCCGGACGGTCGCCGGGCGGGCGAGCCGCTGTCGGAAGGCATCTCGCCAGTGCAGGGCGCCGATCGCTGCGGGCCGACGGGCGTGGTCAAATCCGCCGCCAAGATGGATCACCTCCGCACGGGCGGCACGCTGCTCAACCAAAAGTTCACGCCGCAGCTGCTCAAAGACGAGGCCGGTCTCGACGGTCTGGTGCAGTTGGTACGGACGTACTTCAAACTCGACGGGCATCACATTCAGTTCAACGTTGTTGATGCAGCCACCCTCCGCGCCGCGCAAAAGAACCCCGAACACTACCGCGATCTCATCGTGCGGGTGGCGGGCTACAGCGACTACTTCTGCGATCTGGGGCAATCACTTCAGGACGAGATCATCGCCCGGACAGAGCATCAGTCGTTCTGAAAAGTAGACAGGGAAACAAGTAGATAAGGCAGCGGATGAGTATGCGCTCATCCGCTGCTTTTGGTTGGCTTTGCCTCTCACCTGCCCAGTCGGCTTCAAGCCGACTTTCTATTGTTAGCCGTCGATTTCTAATCGATGGCGGCCCGCTACAACCGCCCTCTCGCAGCTCAAAGAAACTTGCCCCTTGACAATCAATCCGATCCAAGTAAAATCATTTCTATAAGCGTCGAAATGAATTTTCAGAGGTAAACCATGACGACCACGCCCCCTTCCGACGAACTGCTGGACTTCTTCAAAGCCCTGGCCGACGCCAACCGCCTGAAGATCGTGGGCCTTTTGGCCCAACAGCCCTATACGGTGGAACAACTGTCGGCCATGCTGGAACTTGGCGCATCGACCGTGTCGCATCATCTAAGCATGTTGTCACACGTCGGGTTGGTTTCGGCTAAGTCCGAACAGTATTACAACGTCTACTCGCTCAACCTCGGCGCGATTCAGGCGATGGCGCAGCGCCTGCTCCGCCCCGAAGACCTGCCCCGCCTCGCCGACGAGGTCGATCGGACGGCCTACGACCGCAAGGTATTGGAGGCTTTTGTCCGCGCTGACGGCACCATCCGCTCGTTTCCCGCGCAGGAGAAAAAGTTTCAAGTGCTGCTGCGCTATGTGCTCGACGCTTTTGAGCCCGGTCAACGCTACACCGAAAAACAGGTCAACAATCGGCTGGTCAAATACAGCGACGATACGGCCGCTTTGCGCCGAGGCCTGATCGAGTACAAACTTATGGCGCGTGAGGCCGCGCCCGGTGGCAGCACCTACTGGCGCATCGATCAGTGAGCGTGAACCTGCCACCGCGATTGGCAGTATAATCTGCAACATCTCAAACGAAAGCTGCTACCCATGACCGACGAGCAAAGTCAGCTAATTCAAGCATTGGATGAAGCCCGCGCG
>JAUQXD010000539.1 GCA_030834835.1 Thermoflexales bacterium
CCCCGTGCATATTGCCGCGCCCGCCCAGCATGCCACCCGTGGTCCCGACCCCGTTCATCATGCTCCCCGGTTGTCCACCGTGCATCTGGCCGAAGCCGCCCGTGGTGAACATGGGCATGGTCGTCGGCATGGCGTTGAGCATCCAGTCGGCCTGCGCCTGGGTCAAGACGCCTTGCTTCACGAGGTCGGTCAAGCGCCGCGCTCAGGCGATTATCCAGGCCCGCGAATTGGGCTTGCTCTAGCCTCCGCCTTCCCCCTCAAGCCTTTGCCTAACACTTTGGTGTTAGGCGATTTTGTTTTTAGAATCCCACTCAAGTGGGTTCAAAATCAGAGTCACCCGGCGTATAGTGAAATCATGGAAACACAAGACACGCACACAAATTACGAAATCCGCGTCAAAGGGCATCTCGGCAGGAACGCGGCGACCTGGTTCCCCGCCCTGATGATTGATCACACGCCAGACGGCGAGACGATCATCAGCGGTCCCGTCGCAGACCAGTCGGCGCTGCACGGCATCTTGATGCGCATCCGCGATCTGGGATTAACCCTGACGTTGGTTCAACAACTGGAGGATAAGCCATGAAAAAGATTCTGGTTACCTATGCCACCCGCACGGGATCCGAAAAGCGGCAAGTTCCGCAACGTGTGGGTGCAAAAGTCATAAACCGGAAGCATGTTCGTATTTGAAGATGTCGATGGCCGACTCATTGGGTCGGATTGATAAAACACGATGAGGTGTTTTTCGGAAGTGGCACATAGGCCGTGGGCGTTTGTCGGTAACTGCGGCCAAGCACCCAACTCAACTTTTCCAGAAAGGTATACGACATGAAGGACACGACTTCCCCCAAAAATCCGATGGCGCGGGTGATGACTATCCGGGATTTCCGCCTGCTCTTTGTGGGCGCGATGACTTCCCTGTTAGGCGATCAATTCGCCTTAATTGCCACACCCTGGCTGACCCTGCAACTGACCGGCGATCCCATGGCGCTCGGTGCGGTCTTGGCGCTGGAAGGCATTCCGCGCGCGATCTTTATGCTCCTCGGGGGTGCGATCACCGATCGGTTTTCGCCGCGCCGCATCATGCTCATCGCCGACTTCATCCGCTTGATCTTGACGGGCTTGATGGCGGGCGCGATCTTCACCGGCGTGGTCCAGACCTGGATGTTGTATGCGTTCGCTCTGGGGTTTGGTTTGGTGGCCGGGTTTGCGGTTCCGGCCGAAAACAGCATCGTGCCAATGATCGTTGCCGAACAAGATTTGCAAGCAGGCAACTCGCTGATGATGGGGGTCGCGCAGCTGGTCGGCTTTATCGGGCCGACGTTGGCGGGCATCCTGATCGGCGGGGTCGCCAATTCGTCGCTCGGTATCGGGCTGGCGTTTGCGATTGATGCGGTGACCTTCGCCGTCTCGGCGGTATGCTTGTGGATGATGCGCGCCGGCCGTCGAAATCAGCCGCCCCAGGATTTAGCCGCGAAAGAAAGTGTCTGGGCGGCGATTGGGGCGGGTATCAAATATATGTGGAACGACGAAGCCTTGCGCCTGATGTTCCTGATCCTGACGGCGGTCAACTTCCTGCTGATGGGGCCGCTGCTGGTGGGCATTCCCGTGTTAGCGAGTCAACGTTTGCCCCAAGGCGCGGCGGCTTACGGCTTACTCATGTCGGCTTTTTCGGGTGGCAATCTAATCGGCTTTGTGCTCGCCGGCTCGCTGCGCCGCCCGAATGGCACGCAGATGCGCCTCATCGTACTCGCGCTGTTAGGTGGGTTCGGCTTGGTCGTCGGTATGCTGGGTGTGATTCCATCGACCTGGGTTGACTTTGGGCTATTGCTCATGGTCGGTCTGGGCAACGGCTACATCGCCATCATCCTGTTCACGTGGATGCAAACACGCACGCCCAAAGACATGCTGGGGCGAATCATGAGCCTCGTGATGTTCTCTAATACAGGGTTGGTGCCTGTCTCGCAAGCGATTTCGGGCGCGGTCAGCAAATGGGATTTGACGCTCTTGTTCGCCAGCGCGGGCGGTCTGGTGTTGCTGGTGATGGTGTGGGCGGCTTTCCAGCCGGGGATGAAAGCCTTCAGCGAGAGTCTGATAACCGAGCGGCTTGATAGTCAGGCAGAGGCCGCGTAAGTAAATGAGAATTTAATAACTTGCCCAATTCTGGGTAGTGTCCCTGTATCCGGTGAAGCGAAATTTGGGTGCTCAAAATAGGCTAAAAAACCGCACTTCTTGCATAGCCTACAGGGCTTTCACCGTTTACGGGGACACTACTCGAAATTGGCGGCGATTCTCATAACACACGTCTCACCGACCGGGCCTCGATCGATGAGACGTGTCAACGCCACCGAGATGACTGGTTATTAGATGAAGATAATCTGCGCGCCCTCAGTCATGTCCATGAAGTCGCTGGCGGTGACTACGCTGTCGATGCAGGGCAGGAAGTCTTCCTTTTTGATGCCGAACATGTCCACGGTCATCTTGCAGCCATACATCTTCGCGCCACCATCCGAGAGCATTTCAAGGTATTCACGCACAGGTGGAACGCCCAAGGCTTTCATCTTCTTTTTCATGAACCAGCTGGCAAAGGCTGTCATGCCGGGCAAACCGCCCATCCAATTGGGAATGCCCAGGTTGCCAGTCGGCAGGCCCATCATGCTCATCTTGAAGCTGGTGTTAGCGACAGGCGCGATCTCCAATCTATCCACGCGCTTCTTAGTGACGAGGTCGAGACCCCAGAAGGTAAAGAAGAGGGTGACATCAATGCCGTTGCCCAGCGCCGCCCAGCCCATGATGAGAGCGGGATAAGCCATGTCCAGATCGCCTTTCGAACAGATGAACGCGATCTTGCGAGTTTCTTGTGCCATGCTGCTTCTCCTTGATGACGTTGAAGTTGAAAAGACGTTACTTACACACAACCTTCGGGCTTACCCAGGCCAGAAATGCGCGCGACCTTTTTGGCAGGGCCTTTGGGAAACAACGCAAACATTTCCTTAGTCGTAATGCCAGTCTCGGTAGTAATGGTGCGCAGCGTCGGCGCAGCGCCCGATTTGGCGGCGCTCTGGCGGCAAAAATCGATCACCTTCCAGTGTGCGAGTGTCAACTCCGCCAGCCCTTCTTCTTTGGCGATTTCTGCCGCAATGTCTTTGGTCCATTCGGCGGGGACCGTCATGAAACCTTCGTCGTTCACTTGTACGGTGATACCTGCGATGGTACGAGTTGCCATGCTTATGCTCCTGTGGTGGGATGGAATGATCGATTTGTTGGGGCGATCACAGATCGCCTTTGGATTTAGTTTGCAGCCGATGGTTTGACCGCTTGCCCTTGCGAACCGATGCCGTGCAGCACACGCATCGTCAGGGCGAGGCCGCGCCTCACCGCCGGATCGCGCATCTGGCGTAAAAGGCCGCGATAGGAAATATCGACCGGCTTCTCCACTTCGCGTTCGGCGACGAGCAGCGTGTTGCGCACGAAGGTCATGATCTCCGGCTGAGTCATGTCCTTGATGGTGTTCAGAATCAGCACGATGTTATCGCCCAGCCGATCAACATCCTCCGCCGTAAAGGATGTAACGACGGTATCGGCGATGCGCTTGCCGCCGCGCGCAAACGCGAAGTAGCCCTTGCGCTCCAACTCGGCCAGCGTGGTCACCATCTTGCCGAAGGCTTCGTCGGATAGCGGCCCGATCGTCTGGGTCAAATCAATCACGCTCTCAAACTGATCGAGCAGCGTTTCCAGATTGCGGCCATTGCGTGCCAGACGCTTCGCCAATCGCAGCAGATCGCCCAGATCGACGTAGTCCTGCACTTCTTCCAGTTGCTCGATCGCCATGTGATAAGCCTGATCAGCGATCGGGATCAGGTCGCGCAACAACTCGGCCCGATCGGCGCGCTGCCGTTCGGCGATTTGCGCCTGATCGGTCAGGTAGGCCAGCTGCGCCGTCAGCGCGTCGATCTTCTGGTTCAGTTCAACTAGGGCCTGATCCATGACGCGCTCCTTAACTCTTCCATTTGCCGGCCATCGTCATCAGCGCCGGCAGCGGCAGTTCCTGCCCTTTGAGCAGCAAATTCCAGTACATCCAGCGGAACATCATCTTGCCCCAGTGGTTCATCTCGGTTTCTTGCAGCAGGGCAAACGGCCCCACGCCGGGCAGGGGGAAGCGGCCGGGCAGCGGTTCGACGTCGTAGTTGAAGTCGATCAGCAGCCCTTTGCCAAAGCCCGATTCGATGAAACAGTTGGCGTGACCGTCAAAGGTCGGCAATAGTTCCAGGCCGTCGATGTAGCGCAGGAAGTTATCGGCAAAGCAATCTACTGCGAAGTGCGCGACCGAACCCGCTTTCGAGGTGGGAATCGCCGCGGCATCGCCCAGCGCGAAGATGCTGTCATACTTCGGCGAGAGGAACGTGTGTTTGTCGACGGGCACATAGTTCAGGTTGTCGCCCAGACCCGATCGAGCTACCATCTCGCTGCCCATGTTCAGCGGCACACTCACCAGCAGATCGTATTCGATCTCCTGTTCGTCGTACGACACGATCTTCTTTGCGTCGGGATCAACTCGCTCGATCAGAAATTCGGGCACGATCTTGACGCCCTTGCGATCGAGGATGTCGCCGAGGTGCCGCGACGCGATCGGTTTGGTGAAGGCCCCCGGCAGCGGCGTCGCGTAGATGATCTCCACTCGATCGCGAAGGCCCTGTTCGTGGAAGAACCAATCGGCCAGCATCAAGAATTCGAGTGGCGCGACCGGGCACTTGATCGGATTCTCGACGACATTCACAACCAACCGTCCGCCCTGCCATGTGCGCAAGTGTTTCGCCAACGCCACCGCGCCTTCGAGGGTGTAGAAATCGTAGATCGATTTGTACCACTCGTGTTCGTGCAGGCCGGGAGTTTGATCGGGGTGCGTTTGCGTGCCGGTGGCGATGACGAGAAAATCGTAGTTGAGGACGCGCTGGTCTTTGACCAACTTCACGCGCTTCTGCTCCGGCTCGATCGCTTCAATCGGCGACATGATCAGTTCGACGCCCGCCGGAATAAAATCGCGTTTCGGCTTGACCACGTCGTTCTTGCTGTACATGCCGAAGGGAATAAATAGGAAGCCAGGCTGATAGTAGTGCGTGGCGTGTTGATCGACGATGGTGATGTGCCAGTCGTCGGTATCCAGCAAGCGGCGCAAGCGATTGGCGACCATCGTGCCGGCGGTGCCGGCTCCCAGTATGACGAGTTTCTTCATGCGACAGATTCTCCTTTCAAACGGCGTCGATGTCGCTGTTGTCGGTCAGCGCATTGACCAATCCAGCCCGACGGGTCAGATTGTCATGCATTACCTCTCGAAGGATATCCAGCGCTTGAATCGGCCGATCATCGAGCAGGCGGCACTCGATCGCCGCACCGTGGCGCGTGGCCATCACCATCCCCTGTTCGCGCAGCATCTTGAGATGGCGGGAGACAGTCGGCTGGCTGATGCCCAGAGACTCTGCCAGGGATCCAACGGTCTGCGGCCCATCGGCCAGGTGATACAGCAACAAGATGCGAGTGGGATCAGCGAGGGCCTGACAGATTTGGGCATGAAAGACTCGAAGTTCACTATCTTGTGGTCGTTGCATCTTCGTGCTCCTGTCAAAGTGCAAACATGTGGATATGCGAATATACTTGTGAATAAAGTAACACATACCGGTGCGGAGAGTTAGTGCAGACCGTCACCCCGGCGGGATGACATGAGTCACTCAAACAAAGAGAATATGCAGGGCACTCGTCTCCAGATAGATCCTCAAGCGGTCGCCGTGAAATCCTGATTCGACAATGAACCGGGCATGCGGTAAAACTGATACAACTTGGCGGTCATTAAACTTCTGAAGCACGGTCGGCTCCGCTCGACTAATCGAGTTGCCCTGTCCGCGTACTGCGCCTGTATTGGCGACGCGATAAAGGCAGATGTTGCACATGACTATGATTCCCCACTTCCGACTGAATGAAATCAACTGGAGACTGTTTGTGTGGCGCCTGATTGCTTGGGGTTTGCTGGGCGGTCTGGCGCTCTATACTGTCTGGCCATGGCTGCCTGGGACGCAAGGTCGACCTACACGGACGATTATCGTGTATGGTTTCAGTATTTTGGGCGAAGTGATGAACGATGGAGTGTTTCCCGCGTTTCAAGCAGATTGGCAGACCAAAACGGGTGAGCGAGTCGAATTCATTTCAGCCTTTGCGGGGTCGGGTACGGTGACGAATCAGATCATGCTGGGCGTGCCGGCCGAAGTCGCCCTCTTGTCGACCGAACTCGACGCGCGAAAACTGGCCGAACGCGGCGTTGTGTCTGGTCTCCCATGGCAAACGCTGCCCTACAGCGGCACGCTGAATCGTACACCCTTCGTCATCCTGGTGAGGCCGGGCAATCCAAAACACATTACCGATTTTCGCGATCTGATCCAGGCAGGTGTGGGTGTCGTTCATCCAGATCCTCTTACGTCGGGTGGTGCACAGTGGGCTATTCTCGCTGAATATGGTTCTGCTCTGACAATTACCGGGGACAAAGAGCAGGCCTACCAGCAGCTGCGGGGCATTTGGCAAAACGTGGTGGCTCAAGCCGCCTCAGCCCGTGCGGCCAGAACCCAGTTTGAAAACGGGTTTGGTGACGCCTTGATTACTTATGAGCAAGAGGGCGTGTTTGACCTGACGCGTGGTCGCCTCGACGCTGAAATAGTCTATCCCTACAGCACGATCCTCAGTGAACACACGGTCGTCGTGGTGGACAAGAATGTGCCCCCGGCCGACCGCGAACTGATCCAGGCGTTTGTGGCTTTTTTGTGGAGTGACCAGGCACAAAGAGTGTTTGTTGAACATGGCTTCCGTAGTGTCACGGCGGACTTGAACGATCTTAATTCTTTATTGCGTCCGATTGCGCAGCCATTCACAGTGGCTGATCTCGGTGGCTGGCCGCAGGCGAAGCGGACCATTATTGACGCGATTTGGAAACAACAAGTTCTGCCCGGAGTAGGCAAATGACCTTCACCCATGCTTCAGCCCCGTCCCGTCGCCCAACCATTCCGGTTCCAGTTGTCATACTGCTGACGATCTTGCTGCCGCTGCTGTTCATGCCGCTTGCCGCAATCTTCATCTTTGCCGGCACCAGTGGTCTGGACGGGTTTGTGGCCGCCCTGGGCAGTCAGGATGCGCAATTTGCGTTGCGCTTTTCATTTTTGATCGCCTTTACTACGGCGGCAGTCAATAGTGTATTGGGCACATTCGTAGCCTACGTTTTATCGAAATATCGATTTTGGGGGCGCGAAGCACTGAGCATCATCGTCAATCTCCCGGTGGCGATTCCCACGGTCGTAGTGGGCACGTCATTGCTGCTACTCTGGGGACCGATCGGGTTGCTTGGTCGCCTGCTCGACCCGCTCGGCTTACAGCCCATGTTTGCACCGCTGGGCGTGTTGCTTGCTCACCTGTTTGTAACCCTGCCCTATATGTTGGGAGCCGTCAAACCGGTGTTGGATGAATTGGATGTCACGTATGAAGAAGCCGCTTACACGATCGGCGCCAACCGCTGGCAGACGTTTCGGCTGGTGATTTTGCCTGCTCTGCGGGGTGGTCTGTTCTCCGGCGCGCTACTCACCTTTGCGCATTCGTTGGGCGAGTTCGGAGCGACGGTCATGGTTAGCGGCAACCTACGCCTGCGCACACAGACGGCCCCGCTGTACATTTTCGCGCAGTTCGAAGCCGGGAATGTCGAAGCAGCGAACGCCGTCGCCGCGGTGCTGGCCGGGCTGTCATTTGTACTCTTTTTCGTCTTGCTGCGTTTGACTCGTGCTCAAAGCAAGCGAGGTGTTTGATGTCCATCGTGTTGACCGATCTCAGCAAGCACTTTGACGAACACCTGGTCGTCAACCATGTTTCACTGGATGTGAATGAAGGTGAGTTATTTGTGCTGTTGGGAAGCAGTGGCAGCGGTAAGAGCACCATCCTGCGTTTGATTGCCGGGCTGACCTTGCCTGATGCGGGCCGGATCGAGTTGAACGGACGCGATGTGACGCGGGTTCCGCCGCAGGTCCGCAATACCGGTTTCGTCTTTCAGAATTATTCCATCTTCCGCCATATGACCGTGTATGAGAACGTGGAATTCGGCTTACGTATCCGTCACGTCCGACCCGCTGAACGCCGACAGCGGGCTGACGAATTGCTTGATCTGATCGGCCTGGCAGGCCTCGGTGGGCGCTATGCAAGTCAATTGTCGGGCGGTCAGCAGCAACGGGTTGCGTTGGCGCGGGCGCTGGCCTATCAGCCCGCCGTGTTGCTGCTGGATGAGCCGTTTGGGGCGCTCGATGTTCAGATTCGAGCCCAATTGCGGCAGAGTCTTATAACGGTGCAGCGCCGACTGAAGGTCACAACTATTCTCGTCACTCACGATCAGGAAGAGGCCTTCGAATTAGCGGATCGGATTGGAGTAATCAATGCCGGTAACTTAATTGAGGTCGGACAACCTGATGAACTGTATCATCGGCCGCGTACCGAATTCACTGCAACCTTCATCGGCGGCGCGAACGTCCTGGTCGGACGCAAGAGTCGCGATGAAATCCAGCTGGGAACGGCTGTTCTGCCGCTTCCAGCTGGCGTAGTTGCCATGGATGACGGCACACCAGCGCGGGTGTTGTTCCGACCCGAAACAATTCTGGTCCAGGCTGAACCGTTCAGTGAAGATAGCGGCATTCAAGTTCTTGGTCAGGGAGAGGTCGTTGAGTGTGTTTTTCTGGGTGCCTTGCAGCGCCTGGTGCTGGCCGTGGAGGGGTTGCGCGGCGTTCGCCCGCTGACCCCGCGCCTGGCCTATGGGCAACAGGCCGCCCATATTGAAGTGACGCGTCCCAGCGATGATCCTGATTCCGATTCATATGAACTCGGGCAAAAACTCTGGCTGGGTCTGCGCCATTATCATATCATTCCGCCGATAGGGTTAAAGGCGCTAATTTGTGTGGATATTGAGGCCGACAGCGGCACCGTCATCGACTTTGGTTGCCGGCTGACATGCGCGACGCGTGGCCCGGCAACGTTGTTGACCGTAACCCGCCGGCCAGACACGATCCCAGGCATCCGCGAGAAATTAGGCACAGCGCGCAGTCGCTGGCTGGCAGCCGTACCCCAGCTAGAGACACGTGTCCGGCAGGGTGACACGGCCGAAGAGATCTTGCTGGAGGCCCAGGAGGGCCATTACGAGCTCGTCATCGTCGGTCACCGGGCGGCTGCCGGTACCGTGTCGCCGGGGTTCAGCGCAGTGGTGTGGCAAGTGCTGGAACAGGCTGAATTGCCTGTCCTGCTGGTGTCGACGCCGCGCCCTACCATCGAGCGGATCTTGATCTGCACTCGCGCTGGCGAGCCCGGCAAAACCGATGTGACCTTTGGAGGCCGACTGGCGCACCGCACCGGGGCGGAGGCTTTCGTTCTCCACGTGAAGAACCCGCATGCGACAGCAGAGGAACAGGCGCGCGTGGATCGGCATCTGCGTCAGGCACAGGCAGCGCTCGCCGTGCTCGGGCTCCAAAGTCTGGTGACCGTGGCCGACGGGCCGATCGTTCAGCGCATTGTTGAACAGGCCGAGGTCCACAACGTCGACCTCATTGTGATCGGCGCGCCCGCATCGCGCAGCCCGCGACGCTTGCTGTGGCGCAATCTCGCTAGCCAGATCGTAGGCGGCGCTACCCGGCCGGTGCTCATTGTTCCTATGCAAGAGTGATCGTGATTGAGTTCGATCGATCTCGCAACATATCAAAGCGAGTGCGATCATCGTTGGGCGGTCGAACTGGTGTGTTGAAGCGAATATAGATTGGGGCCGTTGGCGGCTACTTGATCTCTGCTTTGAGGCGCAGGCACGCTCCATCCTGACCGAATCGGTCTCGTTGTGAGGATTGTCATGTTGTTCCCTGACATTTTTGCCGCTTGACACAGCGCTGAAGTTGGCATACAATCCCTATCAGTTTAGTAGGATTAACTCATTCGATGAAACTTACGTCGCGCAGTGAATACGCTTTGTTGGCGCTGGTCTATCTGGCGCGGCACGATGAGGATGGCTACGTGTCCGCCGAGACGATCGCGCTGGCGCAGAAGATTCCGCTCAAGTTTTTGGAGCAGATTCTGTTTGCGTTGAAGCGCGCCAAATACCTGCGCAGTTCCAAAGGGCAGCACGGCGGCTATCATCTGGCAAAGCCCGCTGAGAAAATCGCGCTGGCCGAAGTCATCCGCCTGTTCGATGGCGCGCTCGCGCCGACCGAATCCGTCAGCAAATACTTCTATGAATCGACGCCGATTGAGAAGGAGAAGAACCTCGTCAAAGTTTTCAAAGGCATTCGCGATTACGTCTCCGAGACGCTGGAGACGACAACGATTGCGGATGTGCTATAGCGCTTTTTATTTCGTCTGAATCCCTACTAATCCGATAGGAGAATATACAAATGATTGACACGATTACGATCCTGGGCGGCCATGGCCGGTCAGGCCAGCGAGAGGCCGTCGAACGCATCGACCTGAAAATGGGCGACGTCGTCAGCATCGTCGGGCCGACCGGCTCGGGCAAGACCACGTTCATCAACGACATCGAACTGTTCGCCGATGCCAACACGCCGACCGGCCGCCGCATCCTGATCAACGGCACGCGCCCGCCCGCCGAATATCGCGACGATCCGGCCCGCAACCCGATCGCCCTCATCACCCAGCACACGACGTTTCTCTCCGACTTGCCGGTGAACGAGTTCCTGCACACGCATGCACGCATTCGCATCACCAATTTAGTTGAGCGCGAAACCGCCATCGAGCGCACGTTGTCGTTTGCGAATCAACTCACTGGCGAGCCGATCGCGCTGGAAAGCCGCATGACGGAACTGTCGGGCGGGCAGACGCGCGCCTTGCTCATCGCCGATGCCACCATCATCTGCAACACGCCGATCGTGCTGCTGGACGAAGTGGAAAACGCCGGCATCCATCGCACGCGCGCACTGGAATTGCTGCGGCAGTATCGCAAGATTTTTATCTTCGTCACGCACGATCCCCGCATCGCGCTGCTGTCGGACTATCGCATCGTGATGGAGCGCGGCCGCATCACGCAGGTGCTGCACACCGACGAGGCCGAGCGCAAACTGGCGACCGTGGTCAGCCATCTTGACGACGTGCTCTCGAATTTGCGCGACAAGATTCGCTTTGGCGAACGCATTACGGCTGTTGAATTGGAGGGACTCGCATGAAACTCGCCATCTGTGCCGGGCCCGCGACGACGGGCAAAACCGCGGTGCTGCGCCACGTGATCGGCAAGTTGCAGGATGCCGGTCAACGCGTCGCCTTTTTGAAAATCGATGTGCAGTTTGCCGAAGAAGATACGCAGTTTGCGCGTGAGTTCGGCATCCCCACACGCAAGGTGTATTCGGGCGAGTTGTGCCCCGATCACTGCAACGTCATGGTGCTGGGTGACGCGCTGCAATGGGCGCGCAAAGCCGACAGCGATGTGCTGTTGGTCGAGACGGCGGGTCTGTGCCTGCGCTGCTCGCCCTACGTCGATGGCGGCCTGGGCCTGATCGTGCTGGAAGCGACCAGCGGCATGAACCTGCCATTGAAAGTCGGGCCGATGTTGTCGCTGGCCGATATCGCGGTCGTCACGAAAATCGATCGGGTGTCGCAGGCCGAACGCGAAGTGTTCCGCGCGCGCATTCAGGATGTCGCGCCCGGCGTGCGCATTCGTGAAGTCAACGCCCTCTATGGCATCGGCATCGACCCGATCGTCGATCACATCAATGCCACGCCGCACGCCGTCGAGAGCATGCTGCTGCGCGGCAATCCGCCGGTGGGCACGTGCACGATCTGCGTGGGCAAGAAAGAGATCGGCTGGCAGTCGCACTTTGGCGTCGTGCGTGCCCTGGATAATCAGACGTTCTATCGAGGGGAGTGAGATGGCCGAACGCATTTACTTTGACAACTCCGCCACCACGCCGATCGATCCGCGTGTGGCCGCCGCGGCCATCGTGGATGGGGTGGACTCGTGGCCCTGGCGCCTGCAGGAGGGCCTGGTCCGCGACCCGGAGCACTACCCGGTGGGCCTCATCCCCCG
>JAUQXD010000540.1 GCA_030834835.1 Thermoflexales bacterium
GAATGTCCTGCTGAGCCACGCGATAGTAGCGCTGCACCGTTGCCGGATCATCCACCACACCATCGGCCAGCGCCTCCAGCAGCGCGCGAATTGAGGTGAGCGGCGTGCGCAGATCGTGACTGACCCACGCCACCAACTCGCGCCGCAATACATCCAACTCTTGCTGTTTAGCCTGCGCCTGCTGCAACTGCGCCGCCATCGCATTGAATGAGCGCGTCAACTGCGCCAGTTCATCGCGCCCCTGCACTTCAACGCGCGTGCTAAGTTCGCCGGCCGCGATGCGATCGGCCGCGCGATTGAGCGTCAGAATCCGATCGGTCAACGCCGCCGACAGAAAGACACCCACCGCCGCCGCGATGCCCGTCGCAAACACCACCAGGATGCTCGCCAACATCAGATCATGGCTGCTGGCGAACATCAGCCGCGCGATGATCCACACGTTGAGAAAAACCAGCACACCGGCCAGCACGTACACGACCAGCAGCGACCACTGCAAGCGCGGCGAACGATTGAACCAGCCCAGCCGATAAGCGGCAAACGCCACCACCAACGAGAGCGCCGTCGTGAACAGCATCAATTCCATCATGACGCTGAAATCGCTCATGGGCGGATTCATCGTGAGGTAAAACAGGCCCAGCCCAACGGCCAGTGGCAGCAGCACGCTCATGACAAAGCGGCGCAAATTGATCGAGGATTGCTGCGGAATTGCCGACATGCGCACCCTCACGGTTCGAATTTGTAGCCCACGCCCCAGATTGTTTGCAGGTGACGCGGGCTGGATGGATCCACTTCGATCTTTTCACGCAGGCGGCGCATGTGCACAGTGACCGTGCCGGGGTCGATGTAATCAGCCATGCCCCACACACGCTCCAGCAACAGATCGCGCGAGAACACTTGCCGCGGATGACGCGCCAGCCACCACAGTAGTTCAAACTCTTTGGCTGTGAGTGTTTTCTCTGTGCCACCAACGATCACGAGGTGCGTTTGCGGGTCGATGACGAGATCATCAAAGGTCAACGCACGCTCGATCGCTTCGTCTGCGCCCGATGGCCGTGCGCGCCGCAACACGGCTCGCACGCGGCTGACCAATTCTTGCGGACTAAAGGGCTTGGTCACATAATCATCCGCGCCCATCTCCAGCCCCGCGATGCGATCGATCTCCTGACTACGCGCGGTCAGCATGATGATGGGCACGCCGCCGGGCGCGCCGCCGCGCTCACGCACGTGACGAGTAATGGCCCAGCCGTCCACGCCGGGCAGCATCAGATCGAGGATGATCAGCGCGGGCAATTGCGCATCAATCTCATTGAGCGCGGCTTGTCCCGTCGTGGCCGTGCGCACGGCATAGCCTGCGCGCCGTAAATACACGCCCACCACTTCCGCGACGGATGGTTCATCTTCGACGATCAGGATCGATTGATCAGGCATGTGATCTCAATCTTTTACTAAAGCGGGCTTCACCGTTCGAGGTGTGCGACGCGCATTCGATCGTCGCGCCAACCACGCTCGTTTCAGCGGCGGCACGCGCACGATCAACAGCAGCCCGATCATAAGTACCGCGACCAGCGGCTTCCACACGTCGCCGGACAGCGCAAACAGGTCGCCCTTAATCACAAAGGCCAGATGCAGCACGACCAGCAGCGCGCCGGGATAAATCAGGCGATGTAACTTCTTCCAGCGCTTGCCCATGCGTTTCATGAACCACTTGAACGAAGTCGCGGCCAGCGCCAGCAATATAACAAACGCGGGCAGGCCCACCCACAGATAGCGCTTCTCCACAAACTCGCGCCCGATCAGATTGAAATCAAAACCAAAGTCCACGGCGACAAACAGCGTGAAGTGAATGGCCGCATACAAGAAGGCGTACAGCCCCAACGGCCGCCGCAGTTTGACGGCATCCTTCCACTGGAAGTACGTACTCAACGGCGAACACGCCAGCGACAGGCCCAGCAGGATGATGGCCGTATCGCCGGTGCGCTGCGTCGCCGCCTGAATGGGGTTGAAGGTCAGGTTGTCGTTCAGCGCATCAATGATTAACACGATCAGCGGCACCCACGCGCCGATGTGCATAACAGTTTGAATAAGGGTTAGTCGCTTCATGATTGGTTAATACCTGTTACAGCCATAAAAGCGATCCACGAATCAACACGAATGATCGCGAATGAGCCTTTGATTAGCGTTGATTCGTGTCAATTCGTGGATCATATCTTTGTCAGTAATTCGCGCGCAGGTCCAGGCCGGTGTACAACGCCGCGACTTGCTCCGCGTAGCCGTTGAACATCAACGTGGGCCGCCGCCCGCCCTCGCCGATGCGGCGCTCGCGGGCCTGCGACCAGCGCGGATGCGACACATCGGGCTTGACGTTGGAGTAGAAACCATATTCATTCGGCGCAGCGTCCGACCACAACGTGCGCGGCTGCTCGGCCACCAGCTCAATCTTGACGATAGCCTTGGCGCTCTTGAAACCGTACTTCCATGGCACCACCACGCGCAACGGCGCGCCGCTCTGCGGCAGCAAGTTCTTGCCATACAGGCCCGTCGCCATCAACGTCAGGTCGTTCATCGCTTCATCCAGGCGCAGCCCTTCGCTGTACGGCCAGGTGTAAAACGGACTGGACTGTCCCGGCATGCGCTTCGGATCGAGCAATGACACAAAGTGCACGTATTTGGCTGAACTCTGTGGCTCCACTTCCTTCAACAATTGATTCAACGCGAAGCCCTGCCACGGAATCACCATCGACCACGCTTCGACGCAACGCAGCCGATAGATGCGCTCCTCGATCGTAAAGCGCTTAATCAAGTCGTCAACGTCATACGTCTTCGGCTTATTGACCAACCCGCCCACTTCCACCGTCCACGGTCGAACCACAAAATCCTTCGACATCGGCGCGACGCCTTCTTTGTCGGTGGTGAATTCGTAGTAGTTGTTGTAGTTCGTCACCGCTTCAAACGGCGTCAACGCGCTGCCCAACTCGTCTTTGTCGCCTTTGGTTATGCCCGGCGTCGTGTCAAGTGTCGGCACTGCCTGCGGTCCGCTTGATTGTGGCGCCGACGCTTGCGGCGCACACGCTGCCAGCAACGCGCCGACGCTCACCGCGGCTGCGCCTTTCATAAATTGCCGCCGGTTCAGATACGCCCACTCAGGCGTGATCTCCGACGATCGGATCGGTTGCGCTTTCCATTTATCCATCTCAGTCCTCTCCCTGATAAGTCTCGTTGAGTAAATCTTGAATGGCCTGTTCCGTTTGGGCATACGCCCCCTCGCCAATTTGAGTGTATCGCAGATGGCCGTGCTTGTCGATGAGGAACAGCGTCGGCCAGTACCGCGTCCGATAGGCCCGCCACGTCCCGCCGTCATTGTCCTGCGCCACGGCATACAGCACATCCAGACGGACCAGCGCCTCTTTCAAGTTATCAAGATCGCGCTCGTAGTCAAACTCGGGATAGTGATTGCCGATCACCACCAGACCCTGATCGGTGTACTTGCCATGCCAGTCTCGCAGTGACGGGATAACGTTACGGCAGTTGATGCAGCCGAACGTCCACATATCCAGCAGCACCACTTTGCCGCGCAATTCGCTCAGCCGCAGAGGGCGATCGGTGTTGAGCCATACTTCATTATTAAGTTCGGCCGCGACACCCAGATCGGGCAAATCGGCGCGAAACGCAACCTCAGCCGGCGGTTGGGTTGCGTTAGCCATCGGCTGCGAGGTGGCCTGTCCGATCGGTTCCGGAACGGTTGCTTCGGCGGGCGGCTGCGGCGAGGGCGTCGTCGTGCTGAGGGCAGCCGCACACGCACCTACGAGCAACGGGATCATCAGGTAAATCGGATTCCAACGCATGATGCTCATCCTTCCCACGCGCCGCAAGGTTCGATCGCAATCGGTGGCGCGTTGAAACCAATCATACCGGCCAATCCTTAAGTTCAATGGACGCAAATCTTACAGGATTATTACGGCACAGTCCGATCTGTTCAGTTCGCGATAAGGACCGCGTCAACCTGTTGTAAGCGGCGTCGGCGACAATGAAGGCCAGCAACACACCTTTCTTGAATGAGGAGAAAACCATGTTAAAGCGAATGAAGTTGTACGGACTGACCCTGGCCGCGTTGATCGCGCTGGCGGCCTGTGCGCCATCGACTGCGCCACAGTCGACCGCCGCCCCGGCTCAAACGCCCGAGGCAATGATGGAGAAAACCCCTGAAGCGATGATGGACAAGACGCCCGACGCTATGATGGCGGCCACACCCGACGCGATGGCTTCTGGCACAATGACCGATACGATGATGTCTGGCACGCCCGACGCCATGATGATGCCCGGCGAGGCAATGACGGACACGATGATGGCGGGCACCCCTGACGCGATGATGCCCCACGACGCCATGACCGACACCATGATGGCGCCCGCCTGGTTCAGTGCAGCGTTGACCGAAGCCACTACGGGCACGACTTTCACAATTCAGGATTACAAGGGCAAAGTGGTGTTGGTCGAAACGATGGCGATCTGGTGCTCCACCTGCCTGCAACAGCAAAAAGAAGTCAAGGCGCTGCACGACCTGCTGGGCGAGCGTGATGACTTCGTCAGTGTGGGCATTGGCGTGGACATCAACGAAAGCCTGGCTGCGCTGAAAGACTACGTGGCGAAGAACGACTTCGATTGGACCTACACCGTCGCTTCGCTTGAGGTGGCGCGCGAGATTGGCAACTTGTACGGCGCGCAGTTCCTCAATCCGCCGTCCGCACCGATGCTGATCATCGATCGACAGGGCGAGGCGCACCCGCTACCCTTTGGCGTGAAGAGCGCAGCCGATCTGCAAAAGGCGCTGGAACCGTTCCTCAACGACGCGATGTAGGATAAATATGAACCACGAAGGACACGAAGTTCATAAAGAGGTTCTTAGTGTACTTCGTGACCTTCGTGGTTCGATCTTTTATTGGGAGCAGGTATGTTCTTTCAAGAAGCGATTACATCCATCGGGCTGGGACTGCTGGCCTCTACCAGCCCGTGCGTCTTTCCTTTGTATCCCGGCTTCCTGGCCTACATCAGCGGCGGGCAGGCCGCGGCCGGTTCACGTCGCCGCTATTTCCTGGGCTGGTTCGTGCTGGCGGGCGTACTCACCATGATGGTGGCGCTGGGCGCGCTGATCGCCGCGCTGCAAATCCCGGTCGGATCGGCGCTGCGCTGGCTGTTGCCGCTGTCGGACACCATCATCATCGGACTGGGCGTACTGCTGATCCTCAACCTCAATCCGTTCAAGGCGTTGCCGCAGATCAAGATTCCGGCGCTGCGGCATCCCTTCGCCAATGCCTTTGTCTACGGGCTGCTGTACGGGCCGATCACACTGCCCTGTTCCGGGCCGCTGATCGTTAGCGTCTTCGCGCTGTCGCTGTCGGCGGGTGAAGCGCTGAGCCGCCTGTCAGTCTTTCTCTGGTTTGGATTGGGCTTTGGCCTGCCGCTGCTGGCGATGTCGTTTCTCGCGGGCGGCTTACAGCGTCAGATCACGCAATTGCTGGCGCGGCACGCGCGCGTGGTCAACTTAATCGGGGGTTTGTTGCTCGTAGGGATCGGCCTGTACGACGTGATAACCAACTGGGATTTGATCAGCACGCTGTTTGGCTGAAAGCAGAGCTGCCGGATCGTTGATGATCCGGCAGTTCAACTGTGCCCCGACCGTAGGGCATAAGTCCGCAGGGCGCACAAGTCGGAGAAGCGGTTTCGAGTTGTTTTGGTGGGGGTTCGCCCCGGAGCCTTTTCAGGCTATGGTTGTAC
>JAUQXD010000541.1 GCA_030834835.1 Thermoflexales bacterium
ACGATGCCCCACAGCGCAGCGTAAATCGCCCGGACCATGATGACGCTGATGCCCTGCACCAACCGCGCCATCGGGAGGATAATAAAGGAGGCCAACCGGTTGGCCGCTCGCACACTGGTCGCACGGCTCGAAACAACCACCGCGCCTGACACCATCACCAGGCCCTCCATCGTCGTCAAGGCCAGCACCTGCGTCAACAGAATCGGCGAGGGCGTCCAGCCGCGAAAGATCAGCAGGCCCAGCAAATACACGCCCACGCCCAGATAGGCGGCCATCAGTGAGGGGATCATCGACGCGAGCATCTTGCCGGTATAAAGTTGTCCGTTGGACAGCGGCGTCGCCAGCAGCGGCTCCAGGCTCTTACGCTCGCGCTCGCCGACAAATGCTTCCAGCGCGATGACCAGTGAAAACGAAATCGGGAAGAAGCCCACAATCATCAACAGAAACGGAATCAACCGATCGGCAATCAATGGCGTACCGAAGCGATTGACGAAGCTCTGCGCCGCACCCGCCGTCAAGGTCATGATGACGGGAAAGACCAGCGTCAACAGCGTAATCGGCACGACCATGCGCCAGTCGCGCAAGGTGTCGCGCAGCTCACGGCGCGTCAACAACCATACCCCGCGCCACCATTCGCCTCTGGATTCGGATACCGTTAATGTGCTCATGATTGCAACTCGGCCGGCTGATTGACCACACGCAAATACACATCTTCCAGACTGCGCGGCACTTCACTCAACGTCACCACATCGATCTTGCGTTCGGCCAGCCAGTACAGCAGCGGCGGATTTTCCGCGCGCGGGTCGTCCGACCAGTACCGCAGCCACGCATCGCCCTGACTTTCCACCGCCACGCGCGCTTGCAGTTCCGACAGTTGTCCGTTGAGCGGCTGCGCGAAGCGTACTTCCATCAGGGGGCGGCCCAGCAGCCGCGCCTTCAAATCATTCGGCGAACCTTCGGCCACGATTTCGCCGCGCCGGATAATGGCGATGTGATCGGCCATCATCTCCGCCTCGACCAGATTGTGCGTGCATAGAATGATGCCGCGCCGCTGATCGCGCAGTTGCAGCAACGCATCATGCACCAGCCGCGCGCTCTGCGGATCCATCGCGGAAGTAGGCTCGTCAAGAAGCAGCACTTCGGGGTCGTGCAGCATCGATCGGATGAGGGCCAGCTTCTGCTTCATGCCTTTTGAGAATTCACCCAGCCGCCGATCGATCACGTCGCTCATCTCGAACTGTTGCAATAGATCGGACATCCGTTGTTGGCGCAGCGTTTTCGATAGGCCATAAGCATCGCCGAAGAAATCCAGGTATTCGCGCGCTGATGACCGCAAATATAAGCCCGGCACTTCCGACAGCACGCCGACTCTGGCGCGCACGGCCCGCGCATGCTGCATCACGTCCAAGCCGGCGATGCGCGCGTGACCGCTCGTCGGCGTCAGGATGCCGGACAGCATCCGCACGGTAGTCGTCTTGCCGGCGCCGTTGGGTCCCAACAACGCCAACACGCCGCCCGCCGCTACGCGCAGCGACACGTCATGCACAGCCACAAAATTGCCGAAGTTCTTGTTCAGGCGATCTGCTTCGATCATGTATGAATGAGCCGGTATAGAGTTCATGTTCCAATTATAGCCGCTGATGGGACAAACGCACTAGCACTTAAGTGCCAGACTTTGACGAACCTGACCGCATCACACTCCGCACGTAGATGATGCGCTGCAGCGCCGTCACGTGCGTCAGGGCCGCCAGCGCGATGAGACCCGGCAAAATCCAGCCCGTCAGCAGCATGACGATGATCAAAATGAAGCGCTCGAACCGCGTCAACAGGCCGACTTTGCAATCGTAGCCCAGCCCCTCCGCGCGCGCGCGGGTGTAACTGACCACAAACGAACCCCACATCGCCACAAACGATAACACCACGATCCAATCATTGCGGCGCGTGAGACCATAGATCAACAACCCGATTAAAATGAAGCCCTCGGCGTACCGATCGGAGGTGGAGTCCAAAAAGGCGCCGAATTTACTCGTCACGCCCGCGAGGCGCGCCACGGTCCCATCAAGAGCATCGAGCGGCGCGGACAAAATCACCAGCACGCCGCCGATCAAGAATTGGCCGTTCGCCAGCAGCGCGCCGACGACGGCCATCAACAGCGTCCCGGCGAGGGTGATCGCGTCGGCGCTGATGCCCAATCGGAGCAGCCCACGGCCGATCGGCTGGAGGACGCCCGCCACTCTGGGACGTACATTATCGGTAAACGATTGTGGTTTTGGAGATCTATCGCTCATCGGCTAACTCATCAAACAATATGATTTTCATAGATCGCGCCAAACGTCATTCCCGCGCGCCTCTGGCGGGAATCCAGCAACCCAATCGCTATGGTTGTCAATCGGTCAGGTGAGATAGAAAACAGCCGCTGATGAAGCTTCACCTGTGGTGAGTGATCGTCAGCGGCTGTGAGGTTGAATCGTTACTGACCCTTGATGAACTTCTCAACCGCATCGTGCGCGTCGTCGTCGTGATACTGCACCGGCGGCGACTTCATGAAGTAAGAGGACGGCGCAACGACTGCGCCCTTCATGCCGCGCTCCAGCGCCAGCTTCGCGCAGCGCACCGCGTCGATGACCACGCCCGCCGAGTTGGGGCTGTCCCACACTTCGAGTTTCAGTTCCAGGTTCAGCGGCACATCGCCGAAGGTCGTGCCTTCCATGCGGATGTAGCACCACTTGCGATCGCTCAACCAGGGCACGTAGTCGCTGGGGCCGACGTGGACATTCTTGGGATCCATCGGCAGGTCCAGCTGACTCGTAACCGCATTGGTCTTGCTGATCTTCTTGGACTCCAGGCGCTCGCGCTCCAGCATATTCAGGAAGTCCGTGTTGCCGCCGAAGTTCAGCTGGTACGTGCGATCGAGCCGCACGCCGCGATCTTCAAACAGGCGCGTCAACACCCGATGCGTAATCGTCGCGCCGACCTGACTCTTGATGTCGTCGCCGATGACGGGCAACCCGGCATCTTCAAAGCGCCCCTGCCAGTACTTCTCCCTGGCGATGAACACAGGGATACAGTTGACGAAGGCGCAGCCCGCGCGCAAAATCTGTTCTACGTACCACTTGGTGGCTTCTTCGCTGCCGACCGGCAAGTAGGACACTACCACGTCCGTCTTGGTGTCCTTCAGCAGCTTCACAATGTCATCGGTGGGACCGGGCGCCTTCTTGATGACTTGCGACAGGTACTTGCCCAGGCCATCGTGCGTCATGCCGCGCGCCACGGGCACGTTCAACTTGGGCACGTTGGTAAACTTGTAGGTGTTGTTCTGGCCCGAGAAAATGGCTTCGCTCAGGTCCTTGCCCACCTTCTCTGCATCGATGTCGAGGGCCGCGCTGAACTCCACATCGCCGATGTGATAGCCGCCCAGCACGGTGTGCATGATGCCCGGAATCTTGGTGCCGTCGGGCGCATCTTTGTAGTATTCAACACCTTGCACCAGCGACGAAGCGCAGTTGCCCGCGCCGATAATGGCGACTCGCACTTTCTTCGCTTTCTTGCCGACTGTCTTTGCCACGGTTAAGCTCCTTGTAGAAATTGGAGGTTGGAGATTGGAGATTGGATGTTGGAGGCGTGATCAAGCCTCACCGATCAAATCAAGTAGAACCTGATGTTGTTCAACTAACACGGCCCGATCGAGCGAGCAGTACACTTCGCGGCCTGATCGGCGGATCTTGACGATCCCGGCCGCTTTCAGGCGGCGCAGATGCCACGAGATCAAGGGCTGGCTTTTGTTCAAGACTTCCGCCAGGTCATTCACCGTGTATTCGCGAGCCGCCAATACCGTCAACATCTCAAGGCGCACGACATCCTTCAGTGCATAGAAGTGCAGCGCCAGATCATGCAAGTTTTCAGTTGATCGAACGGTGGAGCGAGTACCCACACGACCTCTCAAAACATATAAACGAATGCTTATATGTTAGCACGTTCATTTTGGCCTGTCAACCCATCAGCGCGATGGTCACAATCCCGGCGGCGATCAGCGTCGCTGCGATCACGCGCAGCCGACCGCCCTGCTCACCCATGAACTTCACGCCGATCCACGCGCCGACCACTACACTCAATTCGCGCACCGGGCTGACATAGCTCACTGGACTGAGTTGCAGCGCTGCCAGCACCAAACCATATGCGCTTGATCCCAACAACGCGACTAGCAACGCAGTAAACAATCGACGCTTGACGTCTGGTTGTAACTCCACGCGCAGGGCCGCACGCCGATCGGCACTCAGCCACTGCCCGCTCAATGCCAGCCACGTCACCGCCAAGAACA
>JAUQXD010000542.1 GCA_030834835.1 Thermoflexales bacterium
CTGCGGGTCCAGATCCAGGCTAGGGCGATCTGAGGCAGTGTTCGCGGGTCGCCCGCATCGACCAACAGCTTGAGCACCGCCTCAGCACGCTGAAGATATTGCGCGGGCCGCTCCGCCTGTAAATCCCAACTGTGCCGTACATCGTTTTCCGGGAAGGTTGTCTGTGTGTTGAACTTGCCTGTCAGCATGCCCATGCCGAGCGGCGTTCGGTTGATACTGGCCAGATCGTGTTCGTCACAGATCGCCAGTATTTGATCGCTCTCCAGCATTTGAGGCGTAGCGTATGACATATTCAGCCGATGCTGGATCGCCGTGCAATGTTGACCCTGCGCGAACACCCGCGCTCCTTCAGGATTATCGGTGCTCCAGCCGTACCAGCGGATTTTGCCTTCGCTTACCAGGTCCTCCAATTCGTCGCGCACTTCGGCGGCCTTCTCCGGCGGATAGTCGCTCACATGAAACTGGTAGAGGTCGATGTAGTCCGTCTGCAAGCGACGCAGACTGTCTTCGCACTCCTGGCGAATGCGAGGAACAATATTATTGGTCTCTGAAACGATGCGCTGCTCCTCGTTCACAACATAGCCAAACTTCGTTGCCAGGATGACCTTGTCGCGCCGTCCTGCGAGCGCCTGACTGAGTACCCGCTCACTGTGGCCGCAGCCATAATTGGCCGCCGTATCGAAGAAATTGATCCCGGCGTCGACTGCGTAGTGGATGGCACGGATCGATTCCGCATCGTCCACCTGTCCCCAGCCAACGGGTTCCTTGCGGCCATCGGCTTCCAGCCAGTCCCACGGCCCGCCGATGGCCCAGCAGCCTAATCCCATGGCGCTCACTTCGAGGTTACTGCGTCCCAATCGTCGCTTAAACATACGGCCTCCTGAGTGGATGTGGATTTGCGGAGCAAAACTTCAATGCTGAAGAGCAGACTGACTGCCGGGGACAGGTTACCAAAAATGGGCACGAAATAAATCCGTCGTCAGACTGATTTTTTACTTGACAGGGTGTGGTAAGATAAGGATAGAAATCAAGCCGAGGTTTTTCCCCTGACGCGCCCGATAATTCTGGGCGCGTCACGCTTTGTCTGAGGGTGCTCGTCCTGACTGCTATAATCACGCCGATCTTCTGGCCTGAGTCTCACTATGCTGCGTCGAATAATCAAACGCCTGTTCATCACCCTCTTCTTGCTCGGCGCGATTGGCGCGATCACGATCATTGCCTTCAACTTGATCAATCACGCCACCTACGCCGCGCGGATGTATCCCTCGGCGGCGGATGTGCCCGCCGAGGCATCGCGCCGGGTCGCCATCGTCTTTGGGGCGGGGCTGAATCGATCGGGCGGGCCGTCGCCCGTGTTGTACGATCGAGTGGCGACTGCCGTTGATCTCTATCAGCGCGGCCTCGTCGATAAGTTGCTCCTTACCGGCGACAATCGCTTCATCGATTACAACGAGCCGGAAGCGATGCGCCAAACGGCGCTGCAACTGGGTGTGCCCGATGGCGATCTCGTGCTGGATTATGCGGGCCGCCGCACCTACGATAGTTGTTACCGCGCCCGATCGATCTTTGGCGTCGAGCGCGCCATCCTGGTGACGCAGGCCTTCCACCTCGATCGGGCCATGTACCTGTGCGCGTCGTTTGGCATCGATACGATCGGCGTCATGGCCGATCGCCGCAACTACGCCACCAGTTCCGAAACGTGGTGGTCGATCCGTGAAGCCGCCGCCACCATGGCTGCCTGGTTGGATGTGAATATCCTCAGACCAACGCCTGTCCTGGGCGAGAAATTGCCTATTGGCGGCTGAACCCCGCAAAAGCGCAGCTATCTTCTTTTTGATTGACTTTTGCCCGTCCCCGGTTACAATGAAATCAGCCAACAGTTATTTCCACGGAATTGTCACAGGCTCATAGGAATCGCCCGTCATCCGCCCGGCTGACAGCGATGTGTCTCGGGGGGACACTGTGAGCGGCAAACTCGCGCTGATCATCGGCAACAGCCATTACCAGGATCCCAACCTGGCGAAACTCGCCGCGCCCGCCGAGGACGCGACCGATCTGGCCGAAACGCTCCATGCAGACCAGATTGGCGGCTTCGACGTGACCACCCTGATCGATGCGTCCGCAGCTGATCTGCACAAAACCATCGCCAAATTCTTCGCCAATCGCAAATACGACGATCTGCTGGTGCTGTATTTCTCCGGCCACGGCGTGCTGGACGATCAGGGCCAGTTGTTCTTCGCCGCCAGCGACACCGATCGCGATTTGCTCAGCGGCACGGCCGTTCCCGCCTCATTCGTCAAGGGGGAAATGGATCGCTGCCGCTCGAAGCGGCAAGTGCTGATTCTCGATTGCTGCCACAGCGGAGCGTTTGCGCGCGGCGCAAAAGGCGACGTCGGCGCGACCGTCGGCACAGCCACGGCCTTCAACGCGGGCGAGGGTTACGCGCGCGCCGTGCTTACTGCCACGGACGCCACGCAATATGCCTGGGAAGGCGATCAGGTCATCGGCGAGGCCGACAATTCGCTCTTTACGCATTTTCTGATTCAGGGCTTGCAGACGGGCGACGCCGACGCGGACGGCGACGGTCACATCACACTGCAAGAATTGTACGACTACGTCGAAGCGCAGGTGCGATTGAGCACGTCGCGGCAGAAGCCGCTGATGTGGGCGCTGAAAGAGCAGGGGCAGCTGATCATCGCGCAGAATCCGCGCGCCGGACTGCGGCCCGTAGACCTGCCGATCGAACTTCGCACCGCGATCGAGAACCCCTTGCCGGCGGCGCGCGAAGCGGCCGCCCGCCAACTCGATGGGCTGTTGAACGGCCCCGATCTGGGTCTGGCCATGACGGCTTTCGATGCGCTGAAGGGTTTGACGAGCGACGACAGCCGCAGCGTGCGAACCATCGCCACCACGGCGCTGACCGTGATCGCTGAGCGCTTGCAGGCAGCAACAGCCGGTAGCGATGCAGCCAGACTCGCTGAGGCGCTGGCGCAGCGTGAGAAGCTCGCTGCGCAGCGAGCCGAGGCCGAACGGCTGGCGCAGCAGAAGGCCGAAGCCGAACGGGCGGCCGAAGCTGCGCGTGCTGCGCGCGACCGACTCAAAACCGATCCGGCGACGCAAGCCAACGCGGCGCGCTTTCACCTGGTGACGGCTGCCGGGCAAAAAATTGCCTTGAAAGCCGGCGACAATTTGCTGGGGCGGGCCGACGATGTTGAGATTCCTATCACGAACACGCTGGCTTCACGCCGCCATGCTGTAATATGTGTTGAAGCACAGCGCGTGACGATTCAGGATCTGGACAGCGCCAACGGCACGTTTGTCAACGGGCAGAAGATCGGTGTTTCGGCGGTGGCGTTGAAGCCCGGCGACACGTTGACTTTGGGCGACACGGTGCTGAAGTTCCGGGCGGCGCAGACCGAGCCTGTCAGGCCGACTGTCGATCGAGCCTTGCAACAGCGACCAGGCACCACGGGTCGATCGGGCGCAGGAGGCCAATCGGTTGCGGCGCAGCCAATGGCTGCCGCAGACCCGATCGAACCGGCGGCGCCCGCCGTGAGCACCTCGACGCCCTGGTACCGATCGTTCATCGGCATGTTGATCCTGATGTTTGTGTTTGCGCCGGCCTGGGCTGTGCTGATCTGGACCAGCCAGCAAACGAGCACGGTCAAATGGCTGGCGGTCGGCTGGGTCGTAGTCTGGTTCACAGTTATCTTGCCTGAGTTGAGTTTCTTACTCCTATGAGCGGCAAACTGGCGTTGATCATCGGTACGAGCGACTATCAAGATCCCGGTCTGCACGATCTGGCAGCGCCGATCGAGGACGCGCGCGATCTGGCCGAGGCACTGCGCGATCCGGCCATTGGCGGTTTCGACGACGTGATGCCGCTCATCAACGCGCCCGCGCAGACGATTCGCAAATCGATCGCGCGGCTGTTCAAAGATCGCGCCCCGGATGATCTATTGCTGCTGTATTTCTCCGGTCATGGTGTGCTGGACGAGCAAGGCCAGTTGTACTTGACGGCGGCCGATACCGAACGCAGTTTGCTCAGCGGTACGGCCATTCCGGCGGCCTTCGTGTCCGGCGAGATGGATCGCAGCCGCTCGCGCCGCCAGGTGCTGGTTCTGGACTGCTGCCACAGCGGCGCATTTGAGAAAGGCAGCAAAGGCGCGCTGGGCGCGAGCGTCGGCACAAAAACGGTGTTTGGCGGCAGCGGCTATGGCCGCATCGTATTGACGGCGACGGACGCCACGCAATACGCGTGGGAGGGCAACAAAGTCATCGGCGACGCCATCGAGAACTCACTGTTCACGCACTATCTGCTGGAAGGACTGCGCACCGGTCAGGCGGACAGCGACGGCGACGGCCATATTTCGGTTGAGGAGATGTACGACTATGCTGCGCGCCGCGTGATTGAACAGACGGCGAAACAAAAGCCCTATATGTGGCGCTTCGAAAAAGAAGGCACGTTTATCATTGCCCGCAACCCCAAACCACGCGCGGTTGAGCCGGTGCCATTGGACGCCGCGTTGCAGGCCGTGATCGACAACCCTTATCCGTTGATACGCAAGGGCGCGGTGCAAGAGTTAGAGCGACTGCTCAACGGCAGTAACGCGGGCCTGGCCGTCTCAGCCTTCGACGCTTTGCAGCGCCTGAGTGACGACGACAGTGACAGCGTGCGTGCTGCTGCGGCGGCTGTGGTGAAAGATTATCAAGAGCGGCATAAGGTGGCGGCGCAGCCATCGAACATCGCGCACACCACGCAGCGCGTGAAGCCGGTGAGGGTCACGCCGCCCGATCGGGTTGCAGTGCCGAGTGGGGCGCTTAAAACGCCGGTGGCGCGCATGAGCGGCTTGCCCGATGATGTTCGCGCGCTGGCCGAATCACCCGATCGAACGCTGCGAATGCAGGCCATTGAAAAATTGAAGCGTCTGCTGGGTCATGCGGACGCCAAGCTGGCCGGCCTCGCTTTTGATCGGCTGCGCCAGCTGACGGACGATCCGGAAGTGCTGGTGCAGAAGCGCGCTAAAGACGCGCTCGAGGCATTCATCGCTCAAGCTCGATCGCACGATGCGCCTGCCGGGCCGCAAATGGCGGGACGGCTGATCAGCGGCGCGCCTGTCAAAGCCAAACCGGCCGAGCCTTCGCGCCCGCCTGAGCCGTCGGCGGCTGCGACCACCGACGAGGTAATCTTCGAACCGGTCTGGTACTGGAATGGCGAGATTCGCTGGCTCAGTTGGAATGCCTACAACGACTCGGGCAAACTCATCGTGCGCAGGAACCGTCTGGAATATCACGGCAGCAAGACCGGCGTCCTGGTCATCCAAAACGTGCGCGCGGTTTCAGAGTCATCGTCGTTGAAGAATTCGTGGTCGTGGGTCAAAGTGGAATACGGCCGCCAGCAAGCGCCGCAGATCGCCTACTATGCCGACGGGCGCTATATGGGCTATGCCAGCATGTTTGGCGGCAACAAGACCATGCTCGAAGCGATCCGGCAGTTAGTAAACGTGCCCGAGTGATTCTGCACAGCACCGCCCGTTGGATGGGCGTACACGCAAAAGGTGACAGCAGAGGCGGCTCCCACGCCGCCGGACACGCGGGGGCTACGCACGGAGCCCGCTCCGCTAAGCATCCGACAAACTTTGCACGCGCACTTTGACGAACAGGACTTGCTATGACCACGGATGAATCGCTGGACCACTTTACGCTGGTTGTCGATGTGCCGGACGCCGACAATGATGAACTCAAGGAACTCACACGCCGTTTGCAGGAGATCGTCAACGATCTGCCGGTTGAAGACGTACAGCAACATCCTGTGCCGCCTGTGCCGGGCAGCAAAACGGGTTTGGCGATGGCGATCAATGCCGTCGATGTGACGGCGCGGCCCGGCCTGCTTTCGGCGTTGATCGATGCGGTGCGCAGTTTTGTCTCGTTTGGCGTGGATCGCCGGGTCGAGCTGACCTTTCAAGTCGGCGCCGGGACAGTCATGTTCAAAGGTCTGGCAGAGGATATTCCAGTGATGTTCAAGTCGGTGAACGAATATCAGGAACTCCGCCCGCGGATCAAGACGCCCGATGGAACGGTCACGACCTTGAGCGAGCTGCCAGGCCCCTCACTTTCTTCGCGCAGCGGCGGCGCCGACCTCGCTGCTGACGAAGTGACCGTGGGCGGTGACATCGTGGGGCGTGACAAGATCATGTCGGCCGGCGGGCATATCATCATCGCCCGAGAAGGCGCGACGGTCATCATCAACGGAGAGAATCAGGCGTTGGCTGAATATCAGTAACCGCAGGCTGTTATGAATCGCAAACTCGCCCTCATTATCGGCAACAGCCACTATCAGGATCCCAACCTGGCGAAACTCGTCGCGCCCGGCGAGGACGTGAACGATCTGGCGGTCGTGCTGCGCGATCCGGCCATCGGCGGCTTCGAGCAAGTCTGGACGTTGATCGACGAAACCGATGCTGCCATCCGCCTGAGCATCGAAGACTTCTTTGCCGACAAAAAATCCGACGATCTGCTGGTGTTGTATTTCTCCGGTCACGGCGTACGTGACGAGCAGGGCCGTCTGTATCTGGCCGCGCCCAATACGCGCGCCAATCGGCTGCGCGCCACTGCCATCGCCGCGGATTTCATCACGAACGAAATGGATCGCAGCCGTTCTCGGCGCCAGGTGCTCATCCTCGATTGCTGTCACAGCGGTGCGTTTGCGCAGGGCAGTAAAGCGGTGACGGGCGGTACCGTGGGCACCGGCCCCGCCTTTGAGGGCACGGGCTACGGACGCGTCGTGCTGACGGCGACCGATGCCACCCAATACGCCTGGGAGGGTGACAAGATCATCGGGGAGGCCGATAACTCCGTCTTTACGCACTATCTGGTGCAGGGCCTGCAAACAGGCGAGGCCGATGTCGATGCCGACGGCCGCATCACGTTGGATGAGTTGTACGAGTACGTGTACGCGCAGGTTGTCGCCAGGACGCCCAAACAGACGCCGGGCAAATGGTCGTACAAACAGCAGGGCGATATGATCATCGCGCGCAATCCAAAGCCGATCGTGAAACCGGCCGAACTGCCCGCCGATCTGCGCACGGCGATCGAGAGTCCGCTGGCAAATGTGCGCGCCGGGGCGGTGCGCGAACTCGATCGGTTGTTGAACGGTTCCAATGCCGGGCTGGCGTTGGCCGCCTT
>JAUQXD010000543.1 GCA_030834835.1 Thermoflexales bacterium
TCAGTTGCGGCCATAGCCGCTACGGCTTAGTAGATCATGTCTGCCCGGGTTTCAGCGCCGGGTGATGATCGTCAACAGGCGCGGCCCCAGGATGAGCAGCCCGACCAGTACCGCTCCGATGGCGCTGACGAGCACCGCGCCCGCCGAGGCTCAGGCCGGTGAACTGCGACTGGAAGGTTTTCTGTGGGAACACAGCACCGAGCAGGTGAAAGGCGGCACGCTGCGCGCCCTGCACCAGGCGCTGACCACTCACGACGCGCAGCAGGTCCACGCGCTCAACCCGATGTGGGCGCCGTTCTACTGTCCGCAGTGCCAGCGGGTCTACTGCGTAAAGCATTGGCGCATCACGCCGCACTTTGACGACGACTTCGCCGGCTGGTATGACAGTTCGCACGGCGTATGCCCCAGAGGACATCGCCGGTTGGTGGATGATTGAAGCGAGGTAGAAGATGGCCGCAGTTGAAACCCGTTATGAGCATGTGACTCTGGATAATGACCGTGTACCGATCCTGTCCGGCACCAACCTGAAAGTGGTGGAACTCGTTATCGAGCAACTGGCTCACGGCTGGAGTGCAGAGGAGATCCACTTTCAGCACCCGTATCTGACGCTGGGACAGATCTATTCGGCGCTGGCCTATTACTGGGATCACAAGGCCGAACTCGATCTGGACATTGAGCGCCGGGTACGCGCCGTTGATCAGGCCCGTCGCGCAGCGCCGGCCTCGTCACTCGCCGAGCGACTCAAGGCACAGGGATTGCTCTAATGCCGATCCGGCTGTACATGGATCAACATGTGCCGCGTGCAGTCACGACCGGCCTGCGTTTGCGCGGCGTGGATGTGCTGACCGCGTTTGAAGATGGAGCCAGTCAACTGGATGATGTGGCGCTGCTCGATCGAGCCAGCGAATTGGGCCGCGTCTTGTTTTCGCAAGACGATGATTTGCTGGCCGAAGCATCGAAACGGCAACGATTGGGCCGCCACTTCACGGGCTTGATCTATGCTCATCAACTGCGCATCTCAATCGGTCAATGCATCAGCGATATCGAACTGATTGCGCGCGCCGCAGAGCCGTCGGACTTGACCGATCGGGTTGAATTTCTACCGCTGTGACGATCTCTTCGCTGATCCAAATCGAAAGGTTGCCTTAATGGCCGCTAGCGCATTCCTCTTTGGTACGGTTGGTTCACCACTCAGCACGCCCAAAAAACCGGGCGGCACGCCGGGCGGCATTTTGCGCCTGAAGGAACTGGGCCTGCTGACGCTGGAGATGGCCTGGGTGCAGAGCGTGCGCGTCGGCGATGAAACCTGCGCGGCGATCAAGACCACAGCACAACAGGCGGGCGTGGCGCTGAGCGTGCACGCCCCCTACTACATCAACCTCAACGCGCAGACCAAAGAACTGCTCAAAGGCGGCATCGATCGCTTGTTGGCGGCTGCCCGCGCCGGCTACAAAGCCGGTGCGACGGACATCATCTTTCATCCCGGCTCATACATGAACGACGATCCTGCGAAAGTATATCCGCTCGCGCGGAAGCGCCTGACCGAAGTGGTCGATCAGTTAAAGGCCGAAGGTGTCCACGTCACGCTGCGGCCCGAAACGATGGGCAAGAGCGCCATGCTCGGCTCGCTGGAAGAAACGATCGATCTGGCGCGCGACATCGACGGCGTGCTGCCCTGCATCGACTTCGCCCACTTGCATGCGCGGCCCGGCGACGGCAGTTTCAATTCGTATGCCGAATTTACGGCAGCGCTGAAACTCGTCGCCAGCGGTCTGGGGCCGCGCGGGCTGTCGTCGCTGCACATTCACCTGTCGGGCATTGAGTACGGCCCGAAGGGTGAGAAGAAACATCTGCCATTGGCCGAAGCCGACCTCAAGTACAAAGATTTGTTCAAAGCCCTGATCGATTTGAAGGCGGGCGGCCGCATTTTGTGTGAAAGCCCGCTGATGGAAGATGACGCGCTGTTGATGGTCAAGACGTACAAACGCCTGGCCGCTAAAGCGACTTCGTAACTCCGCGGTGCAAGCGTATGCCGTCCTCTCAGCTGACCGGCTCAATTCTGGTTGCCGACGACAACACCGACATCCGCCGCATGTTGTCGATTCAGTTGACGTTCCTGGGCCACACCGTCACCGAAGCGCAGGATGGACAGGAAGCGCTGGACCTCATCAACAGCCAGCCCTTCGATCTGGTATTGCTCGATCTGACCATGCCCAGAGTCTCCGGCTTTGGCGTACTGGAAGTCGTCAAAGGCGATCCGACACTGCGCCACCTGCCCATCATCGTCATCTCGGCCGCGGGTGAACTGAAGAATGCGGTGCGCAGCATCGAGTTGGGCGCAGAAGATTTTCTATCCAAGCCGTTTGAAACCTCCATCCTCAAAGCCCGCATCGGCGCCTCGCTGGAACGCAAACGACTGCGCGATAACGAACAGGCCTATCTGCGCCTGATCGAACAAGAGCGCGCCACCTCAGAACGACTGCTGCTCAACGTCCTCCCCAAGCCGATCGCTGATCGGCTGCGTAACGAACGCCGCCTCATCGTCGATCAGCTGCCGGCCGTGACGGTGCTGTTTGCCGACATC
Source organism: Thermoflexales bacterium (assembly GCA_030834835.1). Taxonomy (GTDB): domain Bacteria; phylum Chloroflexota; class Anaerolineae; order Fen-1058; family Fen-1058; genus JAGOBP01. The sequence goes on from JAUQXD010000543.1 coordinate 2,585, forward strand.
GTCGATTTCACACTGCTGGCCGCGCGCGTGTCGCCGGAAGAATTGATCGAGTGGCTCAACGATGTGTTCTCGGCTTTCGACGATCTCGCCAACACGTACGGCCTTGAGAAGATCAAGAC
>JAUQXD010000544.1 GCA_030834835.1 Thermoflexales bacterium
CGTAAACGCCATATCGGGCCGGTATTCACCTGGCCCCAGTTTGGGGGGAGAGCTGGCAGGCGTCTTTTTCATAGCGCCCGAGTTTACCCCAAACCATACCTTTTAGCATCGGCCTGTCGGTAGCCGTGCTACAGTGTCCAAATTCATCATGTTTTTGGGGTGATCTTTATCATGACCGATCTGACCGAAGATGAGAAACTGCAGGCCTTTACCAGGGCACTGGAAGAGGTGCTAGTCGCGCTGCTGGAGCCGCCCACAGTTCCCGGCACATCCGATCAGGACAGGGTTGGAGCGCGTAGCAAGCGTCGTACCGCTACAAAAAAACGAACCGGGCGCAAGTCGAAATCAAGGCGCGGTAGTACCAAAAGGAAACGGGCCGCTCGCTGAACGAGCCGCCCGTCGCTGACTGCCTCACGGTCCCCGACTACTCCTCGAAATAGCGCTGGAGCAAGGTGCGGATAGCCTTCGCTAAGGCTTTGCGGGTGCCCGGATTGGGGATGCGGGCAATATCAAGGGCCACCTCGACGGCCTCGTGCGGCAGGCGTTGGGCTGTCACAGTCTTCACGTCAAACATCTTCAACGGCAAGTGCCCTGCCAGTTCCAGAAACTCATTCGGGTTCACGTCGAAATGATCGGCCAGCAGAATGCAGGTCTGTACGGCCGGGCGCTGCCCGACGCTCAGAATGCGCCGTACCGACTGGTGATCCAGGCCGGATCGCAATGCGGCTTCGCGATAACTCTCATTGTGTTCAATCAGCAGCTGCTCGACGCGGGCCTTGAGGGGCTTCGGATCGTAGCGTTTCTTGAGTGCCCGGCGGCGGGCGGTCGGGGGCGGCGTTCGCTCTGCCATAAGACCTCGTCTCGCTTGGATATAGGCGTTGACCACGATCTCATTGTACATCGGACAAAGTGAAAGTGAAATGGCGGCTTGATGCTTGACGGCGCTCGGCGTCAGCCGCACCCGGGCGACTCGCCCTTCAAAAATCATTCAAGGACTATTCAATCATGCATCAACCTCTCAATCAAGTGCATTTGCGCGGCTTCTTAACTGAACCGGCGCGACTGTTTGTGTCGCGTTCGGGCCAGCCCCGGATTACCTTCCGCCTTGAAGTCTGGATAGATGACGCCGATCTGCCGCCGAAGAAGCCGGCGGGTGTGGACTATTTCTCGGTCGTGGCGTTCGGTGCGCAGTTCGTGTCGCTGCTCGCGCAGTTGGCGACTGATCGTGAGGTCGCACTCTCGGGCCGCTTGCGGAGCCGCGATGTCGATGTCGATGTCCGGCGGGTGGTCACCGAAATCGTCGCCAAGGAGATCACCTTCCACGGTACGCGGGCCGACGCGCTCCGTGATCTCCGGACTCAGCCTGCCGCGATCGCTTCCACCCTCAACTCGCCTTGCCCTCGGTTCGAGCACGCTGAACGCGTGTAGACCCGCGTGCGTGCGATCTACATCGCTGTTCAATCCACGATGCGCCACTCGTGTCGGCCCGGCGTGGTCGGCACGAGCATCAGGCGTCTATCCAGCGCCAGCAGCAGCTCATAGACCAGCGGTGTGTACGCGTCATTGATCTGCCATAGTCTTAGCAGGTGGTCGTCTGTAGCGAGAATGCTTTGAGCGAGCGCCTGGGTCTCGTCAGTTTGATCGGGATCGAGCGCCAGCCCGGCGACCACTTCCACGACTGATCGACTCCGTGACTTCCACGGGACCCGGGCGTGAAATTGAAGCTCGACTCGCTTCGACAGATCGGCCCGTTGCAGCCAGGCCGCGCAGTGCCGTTTGAGATCTGTAGCGGGCGACTGACTCAACCCATCGAGCAGAGCGTTCAGCACGCGGCGATCGTCCAGCCAGCGACTCTCGTCGTCTGTCGGTGGCGCGATACCCAGCTGGTGCAGGACCCCGGCGAGATCGCAGGTCTCAGTCTCAAGTGATTCGATGTGGCAGGCTTTGACCCGTGAGCCGTTGCCATTCACCGCGTTCGTGTCCTCGCTGAGCAACTGCCGTCGCTGTTCTGCTGCGCCTCGCACCTGGCTCGATTCACTCTGCATCAAGCGTTTGAGAGACTCGCTGAGCTCGGCTTTGAAGGCCTCCGCCGCGCTTGAGCCTAACTGATTGAATTTAGTCACGAACTCGGCCGCATCCAATGCCGACAGCGGTGCGGCGCAGTGGAGCGCCGAGCGCAGCTGATTGAAAAACACCTGCTGGCGTTGTGGCGTGCCGCGGCGGGCCACTAACGCTGCCGTCCATTTCATCAATAAGCGGTATTGGGGCTGGAGCGAAACCCACGTTGTCTCTTCACTGGCATATTCGGCCGCCAGGCCGCGTTCGACCGCGGCATCGCCGAAGACCCAGTCGTCTTTCACTTGGCTCAGCAAGCCTGACCGGCAGCCCAGATCGATGAGCCGCCAGCCCTGATCTTCTTCGTTCAGTTGGAGTGGCAAGCTCCAGAAAGCTCGACGCACGTTCTCGCGAGTGAGCCGGGTCGTGGATTCAGGATGAGGGGCAATATCGTATCGAGTGCCGGCCAGATAACGCAACAACCGTCGCGCCTTATCCACTTCCGCGATGATCTGGCCCGTTGGACGAGTCTCTTTCAATTGCTGATCGATCCAGCGCGACAGGACCACCACCGGGTGAGCATCAGTCTCAGGTGGCCTCTGCGCGGCGAACACGGCGAGAGCCGGCGTTAGATCGACTGCTGCCCGATCGAATTCTTCTAACAGCCTGGTGGCCGTAACTTGCGGCATGTTAACTGCGGTCAACAATTCAGTGAATGCTAGATCCGATAGGTCGGGCAGGGGCACACGGGTGGCACTCTCACGTTTCACCATCAGGCGTGGAACACGTTCTGTGATGATGAGTCGGCGAAAGATGTCGAGCCGGGGCGCGAGGTCAGGTTGCTCGTACTCAAAAACATCGTCACCTTGATCGGCCAGCACAATCAGCTGGCCAGCTTGTTCGGCCGCTGCTAGTGCTTGCTCAAAGTTATCGCGCGTCGCTGTGTCACGGCAGGCCAGGCCAAACGGGCCGCGGGTGGCGGCAAAGTGCAAAACGTCCATCTGGCTGGCCAGCGGCGCATAATCGGCGAGGCAGATTGCGAGTGGTAGGTAGCCGGCTCGCTGGAGTTCATGGGCGAGAATGTGCATCAAGGCGGTCTTGCCGCTGCCGGCCTGGCCTTGAATGATAACACGCGGTGTTGAGATGGATGTGCGTACGATGTCCTGCCATTCGCGCGGAACATACGCTGGTTTTGTGGGCAGACAATTTTTTCGATAAATCTCCAGCGCATCACGGGTCGGCGACAGGTTGGCGTCTGATAACTCGCCCCGCGGCGCTGAGGGCGCGCTAATCGGAGCGTGAGTCGCTTCATTCGGCGCAGATTCAAGCTCGTGCAGCACCTTCGCCAATTCGCGCAGCGCCGCATCACGCCGGGCCAGGATGGCTGAAGCTCCCAGGACCAGAGCGTCCTTCTTGTTCGATGGCGTCAGCATTTCCCAGAAATCCGGCGATTCCTCGCTCAACAACTCCTCTGCGCGGTGCTCGTTACCATCAGCCAGCACGAGCGCCAGGTGCTCGCGATCGGCGAGCAGGGCGCTGATTTGTGGCAGACCGATCGGCAGCCGCCTTCCCTGCCGGAATGGAAAGAAGAAACCCACCTCCAACACCAGGAACGTATTCCATTGGCGTTTGAGTTTGGCGGCTCGTGTTGGGGGCAGAAACCGCTTGAGCCACACCTCGGCCAGCGCCCACCCCAGGGCTCGACCGATCGCCAGCGGCTGCGCTACAGGTCGCCGACTTAAATATTCTCGAACGAACTGGCTGTTGGCTAACGGGTGATCGTTCAGCGTGGCTGGCTGGGCCAGACCTTCCAGGATTGATTTAAGCAGTTCCACGTTGATGTTGGGTGTCTCAGTCATCATTGCACACGTCTTGAATGAAAGTTGAAGGATATGAGCATCCGGTCGGGTGGGTTTGTGATATTCTGATGCTAGAATAGCACTCTAAAATATAGCGGCCGTAGTTTACCAGAAGAGAGCGGATCAAGCAATCCGTGTGATCTGGCCCAAGGCTTTTGAGAGGGTAAACCGTATGTCGATTTCAAACGAAACAGCTGTTGCGCTCGGTAACACTGAAGTGCAGGCGATCGCTACGGTCAAACTGCCGCACGCCGTCATTGTGCGCGCGCCTGGCCTGCTGCCGATGCTCTATACCCCCGTGGAATTGGAACGGGAGTTGACTGTCCCGGCGCGCACGGTTCGCGAGTGGGTGGGGCGCGGCTTGCCGCATCACCGTGATGAGCGCGGCTATCTCTGGCTTGATGGTCGGCAGGTGGCGGCCTGGGTGAAAACGGTGTCGCAGCCTCGGCCGCGCCGGCAATTAAAAGAAGGCGAAGCCTATTGCTTTCATTGCCGTCAAGCCGTGCCGCTGGTGAATCCGATCCGTCAACCACGAGGCAAACAGTTGCTGTTGCAGGGTGTCTGCCCACACTGTGAGCATCTTATCTATCGCGGAGGCCGTCATGGTTAACCGGCAGAACTATCACTACGCCCGCCAGTATCTGGACTATCTGACTGATGTAACGCAGCTCGATCAACGCTCGGTCGATCGGTATTGGTTCCATCTTAAGCATTTCTTGATCTGGGCCGATGAGATGGCGCTGAACCGGGTTGCCGGTGTCCGGCCCGCCTTTCCGGCCTATCTCACCTCGGCGCGCCTGGATGGCGCAGCCGGATCACATGCGCCCAGTACCTTGAAGAAGATCATGCAAACGGTCAAGCGCTTTCTGATCTGGCTGAAGATGACGTATGCGCGTGAGTTTCGGGAGGTGACGACGGCCTGGATTGACGCGCTGCGCCCACCGCGCAGCGTGGAGCCGCCGGCCGATCATGAGTTCGTCACGCTGGCTGAAGTTCAGCAGCTCGTGGCGATGCCGATCGATGAGCGCGATCTGGCCCTGCGCCGCGATCAAGCCGGGGCCGCGCTGTTGTTTCTGTCGGGCATGCGAGCCGGGGCCTTCGGCACTTTGCCGATTGCCGCGGTTGATCTTTCCAGTCGCACGCTCAAGCAATGGCCGTCGCTGGGCGTGGAAACGAAAAACGGCAAATCAGCCACGACCTATCTACTTGACATTCCCGAATTGCTGAGTGTAGTTGAAACATGGGATGCCTTCATCCGATCGCAGCTGCCGCTCACGGCGATGTGGTATACCCCGACGATGACGCGGTGGGGTGAGCAGACGTTATCGGCCAACGCGCCCGGCAAGAATCGTAACCTGGCGCTCGCCAAGCGGATGCATCATCTCTTTGAAGTTGCCGGCGTTCCCTACCAATCGCCGCACAAATTTCGGCACGGCCACGCGGTGTATGCTTTGCAGCATGCGAAGACGATGGCTGACTACAAAGCCGTCAGCATGAATCTGATGCATGAAGATATTCGGGTGACGGATGGGATCTATGCGCCGCTGGCGGGTAATGAAGTTCAACAGCGCATCGCGAGCCTGACGAACTCGACGCCAGCCACGCCGGGAGTGAATGCCGATCTTGCGGCACTGATTCGGACGCTCTCAACCAGCCAGATCTCTGAGGCTTTGATCGCGATCGCACAGCAGGTGGCGCATGACTGATCAAATCTGCCCGCTCCTCTTGTAAGAGAAACGGGCAGGAGTGTGGGCATCAACTTATCGACGTGTTGCCAGTCACTTCACAGCCGCCAGTTGTCGGCGGGGCTGGCGCGCTTGTGGGCCTGTTCGATGTCGACTTCGGCGATGCGGGCGTAGTGTTGCACCATGTCGAGCGAACTGTGGCCGAGCAGTGCTTGCAGGGTAAACAGGTCGCCGCCTGATCGCAAATACGTGATCGCAAACGTGTGACGAAAACGATGTGGATGACATTTCTTGATGCCCGCGCGATCGCCCAGATGCTTGATCAAAATACGCAGCGCATTCTTATTCATGGATCGATCGAATTTCACTAGGAACAACGGGGCACTGGCGTCTTCACCATCTTCGCGATCAGCGAGGTAGCGCCAGACTGCGCGCCGGGCCGCTTTGCCCAGAAACACCGTCCGGCCTTTGCCGCCCTTCGCGCCGCCGGCGCGACCATGTTTCACCAGCACCTTGCCCGACTTGAGATCGACATCGCCGATCTTTAGCGCGGACAGTTCAGACGCGCGCAGCCCGGTGTCGACCAGCGTCATGATCACGGCTTGATCGCGCTTGCCCGAGGCGCGGCGCATCGTGAACTTGCGGCGATCGTGCGGCCTCGATTCGCGGCATTGCTCGCAGGCTTTCAGCATCGCTTCAACTTCTTCGCACGTGAAGGGTTCGGGTGGGGCCTGTTCGAACTTCGGAACGGGTACGGCTTTGACGGGGTTAGGCTGCTCGAATTCGCGGCTGGCCCAGCCGAAGAAGGCCGACAAACTGATGTAGCAGTTGTGAATGGTTTTTGAAGCCAGAGCCTGCTTGTCGCCGCTGAACCGGCGCGGTTCGTAATCGGTGCGCAGCCAG
>JAUQXD010000545.1 GCA_030834835.1 Thermoflexales bacterium
GTCCACCACCAGGATTCGCAGTTCGGCGTCACTCATCGGGTCGCCTCGCTGTGCGCGGCCAACGGCAATCCGATCGTGACGATTGTGCCCCCGCCGGTGCGATTCTCGGCGACGATAAAGCCGCCATGTGCTTCGACGATCCCTTTGCAGATCGATAAGCCCAGACCTGTGCCGCCGGCGTTATTGGGATTCTGCACGCGATAGAACTTATCGAACACCCGCGCCAGATCATCGTGCGGGATGCCCGTGCCTCGATCGGCCACCGAGATTTCAGCGAAGGCGCCCGCATACGCGGCGTTGATCTCAATCGGCGCGTCCGGTGCCGAATATTTGATCGCGTTATCCAGCAGGTTCGCCAGGACTTGCACGATCAGCACAAAGTCCATCGGAATCAGGGGGAGGTCGGGCACGCTGGTGAAGGTCACGGGCCGATCAGCCACTCGATCGCTCAGCCGCTCCAAGGCGGAACCGATCACGTCCTGGATGTCACACAACTCTTGCTTGATGCGCAGCGCGCCCGCTTCCAGCCGCGTCATATCCAGCAAATTACCCACCAACCGATTGAGCCGTTCGGCCTCACCGCGCGCCGTATCGATCAAATTGCGCCGCGCCGCTTCGTCCAGCACCCCGTCGTCTTGTAAGCTGCTCAACACCCCGGTGATCGAAACGAGCGGCGTGCGCAGATCGTGCGAGATGGAATTGAGCAGCGCGGTCTGAAGCTTCTCGGTCGCCTGCAGGACCTGTGTCTGGCGCGTCTGCTCGACCAGCTGCGCGCGTTCGATCGCCACGGCGGCCTGGCTGGCGTACACTTCCATCAGACGGCGCTGTTCAGGTGTCAGATGCTTCGTTGAGTCGTGCGGCATCACGCCCAGCACGCCGATGACGCCGTGCGCGGTTTTCAGCGGCAAGTAACGCACGTCTGCGGCGGGCAGCGTGTCCGTGTCGCGGCCGGCCGGTTCGCTGTGTTGATACGCCCACGCTGCGACGGCCAATTCGCTGTCGTCGAGATGAATATCGGGGCTGTGACCGCTCACCGTCAAACGTTGATTCTCCGGCAGCAGCACCACCACCTCGCGACTGAAGTTTTCGCCCAGCTGCATGACAATCTGGCTGACGATTTCATCCAGGCTGGCGGCCGCCGCCAGCGCGCTGCTGAAGGCGTATAACGTCGCGGTCTGCGCTTCTCGCTCGCGGGCGGTATCGGCCTGTTCACGTGAGCGCACGGCCAGTGTGCTGATCACCAGACTGACGATGAATAGACCCAGAAACGTGAGCAAGTACTCGGTGTCGTATACCGTGAACGTATACTGCGGCGGCACGAAGAAGAAATCGAAGGCCAGCACGCTCAACAGCGCCGCCAACAGCGAGGGACCGCGCCCCAGATACAACGCCGCAATCACGACGCCAGCCAGATAGATCATGACGAGATTCGTCGGCGCCGTCACCAGCGGATCGATCAGCGCGCCAACTACTGTCGTCGCGGCGACGAGCAGCACACTCTGCAAGTAACGCCGCAGTGGCCGATGAGGCACCCAATCCCGCGCCAGGGATGTTGGCCGGGCGTCCGGCTCGCTGCTGATCACGTACACGTCGATGCCGCCGCTCTGCCGCAGCAGCCGATCGACCGTCGAGCCGCGCAGCAGTTCGACCCAGCGCGGCTGCAGGGACTTGCCGACGATCAGTTTGGTGATGTTGTGACGGTGGGCATAGGCCAGCACCGTGTCCACCACGGAATTGCCCGGCAGGCTGCGCGTTCGCGCGCCCAGCTCTTCGGCCAGGCGCATCGTGCGCGCCAGTTGATCGCTTTGAGCGGGCGACAGGCGGGAATAGCCCGGCGTTTCCACGTTGAGGACAAACCACTCCACGCCGAGTTGATCGGCCATGCGGCGCGCGGCGCGCACCAGGCGCTCGCTCAAGGGGTGAGAACTCACGCAGACTAGGATGCGCTCGTTGGCCGGCCAGGGGCCGGGGATCGATCGAGTGCGCATGTAGTCGCGCATCTGATCGTCCACGCGCCGCGCCGTGCTGCGCAGCGCCAGTTCGCGCAGCGCCGTCAAATTGCCTTTGCGAAAGAACTCTTCAATGGCGCGCGTGGCCTGCTGCGGGATATAGACCTTGCCTTCTTTGAGCCGGAGCAACAGCTCATCGGGCGGCAGATCGATCAGTTCGATCTCGCTCGCTTCGTCGATGACTTTATCGGGCAGCGTCTCGCGCACGATCACGCCCGTGATCTGCACGACGATGTCGTTGAGGCTTTCCAGATGTTGAATGTTGAGCGTCGTGTACACGTCGATGCCGGCGGCCAGTAGTTCTTCGACATCGTGATAGCGTTTGGGGTGACGCGAGCCGGGGGCGTTGGTGTGCGCCAGTTCGTCCACCAGCGCCAGCTGCGGTTGCCGGGCCAGCACCGCGTCCAGATTCATTTCGGGCAGGGCGATGCCGCGATATTGGATTTGTAGCGGGGGAATAACTTCGAGGCCGGCAACCAGTGCCTCAGTCTCGGCGCGGCCATGTGTCTCGACGTAGGCCACGACCAGATCGACGCCTGTGGCTTTACGCACGTGGGCGGCTTCGAGCATGGCGACGGTTTTGCCCACGCCCGCCGCGTAGCCCCGAAAGATCTTCAGCTGGCCGCGCGTCGTGCGGCGTTCCTCGGCCTGGACGCGGGCCAGCAATTCATCGGGGTTGGGGCGGTGGTCGGTCATGGGTCTCGTTCGTAGGGGCGAGGCATTCGCACACGACAGCCTGTTTGATCATTAACCTGCCTGCATCCAACAAGCCAATCAAGTCGGTTTCGATTGCGAATGCCTCGCCCCTA
>JAUQXD010000546.1 GCA_030834835.1 Thermoflexales bacterium
GTTTCAACACTGCCGTGAGGGTTTCAGCATGCTCTGCATCAGATTCAGCGTGTTCGTTGGTATGGGTATCAGCGGCTGAGGGTTCGGCGGGCATCGACATGCCGCCCATATCCGTATGAGCGGCGGGTGCTTCCGTGCCGTGGACATCTGATGTCACGTGCATGCTATCCACGTCAGACGTAGGGTGGCCGGCGCTGTCCGCGTGTTGAGACAGGTTGTCGGCCGACATCAGCGCCGTTACTGTCACGTCGGCCGCCGTCATGGGCATGCCCATCGAGTCGGTGATTTGGACGTGGAATTTGTTTTCGCCCACTTTAGCCAACTCAACAAAAATCAGCCTGATCTGGTAGCCGTTGACTGTCATCTTACTGCCAGCTTCTCCGCCGTCGGCGCGAACTGTCCGCGTTAGCGTCAGCGCCAGAGCGAGCGTGAAAAGCCCGATCGCAATGCCCGGAAATCGTTTGTGGCTCATATGAACGTTGTCTCCCTGCGCCTGCAAGATTGAACTATCCTACTTGACAGGTGTGTTTATCACAACCGTCAAATGGCGTGATTTCCAACAGGCCAAATGGCGCGTGTCATATGTCATGCACACAACATGACAGCGAGCGCGGTCGACAACCGAGTGTGCCGTCCGTCGCCCAATGAATTGGCAGAGCTGGAGATTCGAGCAGCGCACTTCCAGCGCCATCAGTCGCGACCAGTTAATCCTCAGAACCGTCAAGCACGCTGCGCCGCGTTAAGGAGGTTCACGTCGCAAAACTCAGAGGTGATACTACCGGGCAATGCCGATGGAGCGGTCTGGCTGAACGATTGCTACGGGCGCAGCCTCAAACACGCTCGTGACTGGAGATGACGGGGCATAGAATCAAACGGAGAGTGGAGTACTGATTCAGAGCTCCGAATACTTGACGACCTGCACTTCAGGATCTTGGGCTAAGGCTGGCCGAATATGATGGCAGTAGCGCACATTGACGACAACCAGAATCCGGCAGCCCGGATCGCGTCGGGCTGTCTCCAGCACGCGGTAAACAAGATGCGCGGTATGCGCATGCCAGGCGTGACGAGCAGCAGGGCCGGACAGCCACGCGATGGCATCGTAGAGTTCATTTGCCATATGATGCCGCCAGCCTTGATTGATCGCCGTCGGATCAGGCGAAGTCCGCTGCAACCAGCTCAATCCACGCCGGAGCACGGCAATCTTGCTTCCGCGCCAGCCGACAGCCGTTGGTTCGTCCAGCGGCCGGGCTTCGCCGATCGGCACGACGACGATATCCGTCTGGTGCGCCAGCGGTAGCAGCCCCCCGCGATACTCCGGTGGTAAGTCATCAAACTCGCGCCGCTGCCATTGTTCCGGCGTCAGATCGAGGCACAACAGGTCAGGTCGCAGGTCAGTCACTAACTTGACGAGTGCGCGCAAGTTATACGGAATCGGCTCGCGATGAAATTCAGCGAGCGTGCCGAGTACGGCAATCGGCGTGCGAGTCATGGCTTCACTCCCATGTCTGTCATTGTAGGCGATTGCAGGATCAAATACTACGGCCAGATGGCTGGCAGGAGCATCGGCAAAATCGCCTATTTTTCCGGCCCGTAACCGTTGCGGGCCGCCCACAGCGCGGCCTCCGTGCGCGAGCGCACATTTAACTTGCCATAGATACTGCGGAGATGGGCATCAATCGTCCGGACGCTGAGGATCAGCGTTTGGGCGATATCTTTGTTGGTCAGGCCCTGCGCCAGGAAACGCAGGACTTCCACTTCTCGATCGGTTAACGGCTCGATCGGGCCGGACGGGTCGATAAGTTCACCGCGCGCCAGAGCAGTGAGCGCCTGGATCGCCACTCCAGGTGGCAAGACGATCTCGCCGCGCCCGGCGGCTATGATCGCGCGGGCCAGATCGCCCACCGATTCGTCACGTGAGAGGCAGCCGGTGGCTCCGGCTTTAAGGAGTGAAATGATGTCACCAAGATCATAGGCGTGAACGAGGACCAGCAACCCAAGGCGAGAGTCGATCGCCTTCAGTGATCGAATCACCTCAGGTTGAAGCACGGGTAGATCAATCAGCAGCGTGGTGGGTTGATCGGCGGCCAACACAGCTGCCAGCCGGGTTGATTCAGCGAGCACGCCACCGATGACGATGCCCGGCTGATTGGACAACAGGGCGCGCCATGCTTCGCGCTGCAAAGTAGCAGGCGAATAGATCAGCAAGCGCGTTGAGGGTGGATCGAGCGCACGCGTCACTCTCAACGTTCCTTCAGGGGCAGGCCTTGCACTTGCCATGCGGACATCCCGCCGTCGAGATTCCAAACATTCGTGTAACCGGCTTTCACCAATTCTTTGGCCGCGATCGACGACATTCGACCACTACGACAATACAGCACGATCTTCGCGTTCTTATCAGCCGGATACTGGCTGAGCAGCTGCGCGGTCTGATCGTAGGGCAGCCGGGCATCGGTTGGATCGATCTCGCCTTCGTAGGGAATGTGTACGTTGACGAAAAAGAAATCTTTGTGCTTCAACATGTCGGCCAACTGCGTCGGGGTGAGGTTGGAGTACGTGCCGCCCTCCACTTCGACCTTTGCAGCCAGTGTGGGAACCGCCGTCGGTGCCGCGGCCTGACCGCCGCAGGCCGCCAGCAAGGCAATCAACATCGGCGCGACAAACCATGATCTTCGGATTACCATTGGAGCCTCCATCAGACAATTGACGATCTAATATCCAATCGATATCACGCCACGACAATCGGTGTTCCACCTTCGGTCACTTCCACCAGCGCATCCTCATAGGCCGTCACAGGCTGCGTCCAGCGATACACCCATTGTGCTGCATCCGGCGGGACATTGACACAGCCGTGGCTGCGCTGGCGGCCATAATCGTTGTGCCAGTAAGTGCCATGAATGGCGACGCCGGCCGGCGTAAAATAAGTGGGGAAGGGCACGCCTGGCAGATCGTAGCCGTCCGACCGCTCTTGAAAGCCGACCATGTGACGACGCGGACGCTTGCGAATCACCGTAAATTCGCCTTGCGGTGTTGTGAAATCAACCAGACCGAAGCCATCCACGTTGAACCGTGCGCCGGTCGCACAGCGCGTCGAGAAAACCCGCGAGCCGTTTTCATAAGCATACAACATCTGCTGCTTGATGTCGACTTCAAGCCGCTTATCCTCGACCTCAGGCGACAGCGGGGTCATTTCTTCTGGCGAGATCATCCGCAGACCTTCGGCGCGCACGTACTGTAGCGCAGTCGGATATTGATCATCACGCAGCTGATACCATGACCGGCCTGCCTCATCTTCGATCCGGGCGACGACCAGATGCACGCTACTGTAATACAACCGATAGAGCCGCGCGGCCTTAACGGTGGGCCTGGCGCGCAGCTCGGCATACGGCACACTCACTTGCGCCCAGAAGCCTGTTTCGGGCACATCGCGCACGACAAAGTTACGCTGGTACTCCACCGGCTGTACCCACGACGAATACACCCAGCCCGCGTGAGTCAAGTTCCACACCGGATTGTGGGCCATCAGACCTTCGGTGCTGATCGAATCAAGCAGATGGATGACGGTATCACGCGGAAACGATCGCTCTTTGCGCGCGCCCGGTCGCGGATCGGCATAGGCCCAGATCGCGGGTTCAGTGACACGCCCTAACCAAAGCGGTTCATCAAAGGGTTTCGCTTGCGCCGAGCGCCAGTCGAACAGGGGCGCGATGAAGGCGGCGCTCGCCACTTTCAAAAAATCACGTCGATTCAAATTCGGCATAACAGATTTGCTCCAATGAGTCCAGGATTTAATCAGTGCGGCATAAAAAACCTACGGGATCACGCGGACCAGGGTGCCGATTGAGGGCCAGTCGTACAACCACTCGGAGTCGGCGATCGTGAGATTCACGCAGCCGCGACTCATCGGCTGGCCAAAGTAGTTGTGCCAGTAGGTGCCGTGCAGGCCATAGCCTTGATAGAAATACTGCACATAAGGCACATTCGGCAGATAGTAGTCTGATCCGTACATGTCCTGCTTCAGGTAGCGCAGATAAATGCGAAATTCACCTTGAACGGTCGGGGTGGCCGCCACACCCGTCGAGACGATCATCGTGCGAACGAGCGAGCCATTTTCATACACATAAGCACGCTGCTCAGACAGATCGACGACGATCTCTTTGGCCTCATCACCTGGATCGGGCGCCGCTTCAGCCGAGGCGGCCGCCGGTACGCTCGATGGGATATTCAACTGCTGACCGACATACACGAGGCTGTTGGGCAGTTGATTGGCGGCATGCACTTGCGCCACCGTCAACCCGTGACGTAGTGCGATCCGGAATAGATTCTCGCCCGCCTGCACGACATGGGTTGTGCTCTCGCCCGGCAAGACGGTGGGCGCGCCCGTCGAGTTGCTGATCACGCCGGTCGCCGGTGGAATGCTCAGCTGTTGCCCGACATACACGGTATCCGCATTTGACAGGCCATTCGCTTGCACAATGGCCTCGACACTGACACCATGCTGCAGACTGATGCGGTATAAATTCTCGCCGGCCTGCACGGTGTGAACGACCGAACTGGCTTGCGGCAAACCAGCGGCCAACGCCGACGACGGGGCAACAAGCCACAGGGCAACTACCAGAACCAACAGCCAGTGATGGCTCTTTTTGATCAGCGTGTCATCTCCTATGATTGAAGTTCACCAAACACCACAATTCGTTTGGTATCGACCAGGTACGGATAGCAGGAAATCAACGTCACACTGGGCGTACTGGTTGCAGCCATGACTTCGACCTGAGTCGGTTCAATGATGCGGCTGCCGGAAATCACATAGCGATAGCG
>JAUQXD010000547.1 GCA_030834835.1 Thermoflexales bacterium
TTCCCTGTAAAAATGCGCTGTGGGCTGGACAGCGGGCGAGGTAAGTGAGCGGATTGTACCACAACTATCACCGTAATCTGATTGACTTTTGATCACCGCGTGGTAGAATCGCGCCGTCACATATCCCAATTAAGTGAGGAAGGAATGAAACGCCTAAATACTGTACTGGCTGTTCTGTTCATCTTGAGCGTGGTGTTAACCGCCTGTGGTGGCGGAGCGGCCGCTGATCCAGTTGCCACCGTTAAGGCCGCCATGGATGCCGTGGTCAGCAAGCAGTTTGATAAGATCGTGGAGTATTCGTGCGCGGCCAAAAAAGACGAGGTCGCCGGCCAGTTGAACCCCGCCGCGCAGCTGGCGAATGCCGGGATGGATGAAGCCACCACCAAACAGCTGCTGGATTCGATGAACATCACGCTGACCGGTGGCGAGTTCACCAAGATCAGCGAAGAGGGCGATAAGGCTCAGGTGCAGATGAAGGGCACGCTGACCATGAAGTTCGATCGCGAGAAGCTGAAGACCGTGGTGGCGACGCTGCTCAAAGCCCAGGGCATGGAAGCCACTGACGAACTCGTCAACCAGGCGCTCGAGCAGATTTCGGGTCAATTGGAGCAAGGCCAGAGCATCGACAATAAGGTTGACCTGGTCAAAGAAAACGGCAAGTGGGTCATTTGCCCCGTCGACTAGGCTCACCGCCACCCATGAAAACGCGCCAACTCTTTCTGCTGATTGTCGCCAGCCTGATCGTCCTGACCGCGTGCGGCGGCGGGGGCAGTCCCGCCATCGACGGTACGCGCGCCTGGTTTCAGGCGCTGGCCGAACTGCGCTTTGACGACGTGATGAAGCTCACCTGCGCCAGCGTGCCGGTGCGTAATGAGATCGCCGCCAAACTCGATCCGTTCATCGATCTCAAAGAGACCCTGGCCGCGTTAAAAGGTCAGTTCGATTTTAGCAACTTGAAGTTCGAAGAGAAGAGCAACAATGGCCGCGTCGCCGTCATCCGCCTGAGCGGCTCCATGACACTCGTGGCGTTGGGCCAGACGGAAGCGATGGATGTGGCAGAAGACATCAGTGTTGTCAACGAGAGCGGCGTCTGGAAAGTATGCGCCAATCCGCTGCAAACGCCATGATGGCCTGAAGCCAATCACCGGATCAAAGCTCGACCTACCCTGCGAGGGACAGACAGCCCTCGCAGGGTCTTGTTTTGCGTGATGCAGCCCAACACCTTGCGTCGCCTCGAAAACTGAGTATAATTGCCGACGTTGTCGCGGCACCCAGACAACTTGTCGCCAACATCAACGGCCCATTCGTCTAGTGGACCAGGACGCCGCCCTCTCAAGGCGGAGATCGCGGGTTCGAACCCCGCATGGGCCACACAGAACTCCCATCACCGGGAGTTCTTGTTTTATGCGCAGGGTATATGTCTGCCCGTGCAGTTGCGTTTTTCGATCAATGTGATAACCTCAGTAGATGACAGCAGAGGCGGTGCTCGCACCGCCGGATGCGCGGGCGCGACAGCCTGCTCTGCTGATCACGGTTGACCTACTGAACGTTCCAGCAGCAGGAGGTGTCAGCATGTCACGGCGATTTACCTTGATCTTCGCACTCAGTTGCCTGATCGTCACCGGACTGGCCTGTTCGCTCGCCGGTCCAGAGGCCGCCCCTGCCCCGGTTCAACCTGCGGCGACGCTCACCACAGCCGCGCCGGCGACGACTCAACCCGCCGCCGTTCCGCCGACCCAAGTTCAAATCGAAGTCCCGACGGCCATGCCAACCATTGCGGGCGAAGTGCTGCCAACCGATACTGCCACAGCCTCGCCGACACCCACACTCACACCTACACCTACACCTACACCAACGGCGACGGCGACTGCCACTCAGAAACCCAAACCGGCCACGGCCACCCCGACCAAAAAACCCGCGAACACCGGGCCGTTGACCATCCGTTACGAGTATGTCACCATCAAGCGTAACCCCGGTGATCAGGCCGTGCTAACAATTAAGGTCATCGCTACCGGCGGTGGTGGCGGCTATGTTTACTATCACGATAATCAGAAACAGACGGGCGCGACGTTTGATGTGTTGGGGACCTGCGGCAAACCGTTCGTGCATTCGATCAAAGTCACTTCGGCCGATGGTCAATCCGTGGCCGAAAGTTACTTCAAAGCCGGCGACTGCCCGCCGCCGACAGCCACCCCCAAACCGTAAGGAGCAAAGTCTCATGCGCTGGCGATTGTTCATTGGCCTGTCATTCTTCGCTGTCTCGATGTTAGCGTGTTCACTGGCTGGCGCTAATCAATCGGCCCCGTCGTCCGCAACGGCCGCGCCGCCAGCCGCTGCGCCCACCACCCCGCCGATCGCACCGAGCACGCGCAGCGTGCCCGCGTTTCCCACGCAGCCTGTCATCAGCGCGGCAACGCCCGGTCTGCCGGTGACGGCAACGGGTACGTTGACAGCCACAGGTACCATCACTGCGACGGCTACGGCGACGATACCCGCCCCGACTAAAGCCCCCGTCTCGACCGGCCCGCTCGATTTTCAGGTATTTCTCGTCGGCTGCCGGCGCGATGACAGTCGTGAAGGCGGCGTGATTTTGACGTTCAAAGTGGAAGCCACCGGCGGCAACGGCATCTACACCTTCATCCGCGAGGGTCAGGTCGTCGCTCAGATTTCAGAGCGGCCTGCCACCAAGGGCAACGCCGTCATCGACGCGTGGCGCGTGCGATCGGGCGACGGACAGGAGATCGAGCGGAAATATCGCTTCACGGGCAGCGAATTCCACTGTCCATGAAATTGGCGAAGTGACCAACAATAAATCAACAGCGCCCGAACCTTACTGCATGGTTCGGGCGCTGTGTTGTCTGGCTGACAAGCTAATCGACAGGGCGCGGCTACGGAGCGATGACTTCCACCGTCACCGTGGCGGTGATCGGCGTGCCGCCGGCTAGCGCAGCAATGACCAGTTGATATTGCTGCGCACCCACCCCGGCCGGACTGTGCTGGGCCGAGGCCGACGCCGGCAGGTTGGGCGAAATGATCTGACCGTTCAAGTACAGATCAAGGTGAGTCGTGACATTGCTCGTGCTCCACGTCAACGTCACGGGCTGTCCCAGCGTGATGCTGGTCGCGCTGGCCGTAAACGAGTTGATCGTCGGAAGACCGGGCGTGGCCGAAGGTGACGGCGGTTGAACCGTCACAGCCACATCGCTCGCCACCGATTGATTCACCGAGTTGTACGCTTCCAGCCGATAGGTGATCGTACCCGGCGTCGATGGACAGTCGGTGGTTGAGCCTGTCAATGGCACATTGTCCTGGAACACGGCGCCATCGCGCAACAGGCGCGCAATGATGGCGCCGCCCGCCACTTGCCAGTTCAGGCTAACGCACGCCCCGGCCACGACCGGATTCGGCGCAACCGTAAACTGATTAATGACGGGCAGATTCGACGGCGGCGTGGGCGTAATGGTCGGCGTTTGCGTCGGTGTGGGTGTCGCCGACATAAAGGTACGGGTCCAGGCCAGCCGCGCCTGCCCGGTGTATTCCACGTAATCGATGCGCATCTCGTGATTGCCCTGCGGCAGCGTGGTCCGCACCGAATACGAAGCCGCCGCCTGTTCTTTGATCTGATCGATCAACAGCAGGCCATCGACGTAGAACCGCACGCCGTCGTCCACCAGAACATCAAACTGGTACTCGCCCGCCGCCAGTTCAAAGACCCGCGTGAACCGCGCCGAGAAGCGATCGCCCGGAACCAACGGATCGGGCGCACCCTGGCCCCAATCAAAGTCGATGCGGTCGTCGCTGCGGATGGCCGTCGGGAAGCCCGCCCAGCGATCGTTGGCGTAGAATTCGCTGCGCCAGCGGCTAATCTCGATCGGCGGCGGCTGGTACGTCAACCACACAAACGCGCCGCCCAGGTCCTGATAGTATTCGACGACCAGTTTGTGCGCGCCGGCCAGCAAGTTCACATCGCGCGCGTAGATTTGCCCGTTCGCGGCGTGCCACTCATTGATGATGACCACGTCGTCGATTAACAGGCGCACGCCGTCGTCGGCGCGCAACGTAAAGCGATACACGCCGGCAGCCAACTCGGCCGTGCGCGTCCAGCGCGCCGACCACTTCTGCGCGGGCAAGCCGTTGGCCGGTGGATTGGCCCCCCAGTCGAAGGCCACCGCCGCGTCATCGCGGATCAGTTTGGGATTGCC
>JAUQXD010000548.1 GCA_030834835.1 Thermoflexales bacterium
GACAAACCCGTACGCGCCTCGGCCCATCTGAGCACCGGCCTGACGCTGGAGTTGGAATTGAAGGCCAGCGGCTATTGTCCCGGCGATCACGTGGTGGGCACGCTGCATCTCATTGGTACGCTGCCGACCATCAAGTCGGTCATCGTCGAAGTGGTCTCGCGCGAAAAAGGCGAGGCACGTGAATTTGCCGATCACGTGGAGCATGTGCGCGTGCGCGCGGAGATCGATCCGGCGCAGTTCAGCGGCGGTGCGCCCTGCCCGATCGATCTGCCGCTGCCCGACGATGCCGATCCGTCTTTTGTCGCGCAACACTCGTCCAAGACGCGCTGCGTGCGTGCGGCGCTCACGCTGGCCGACGGCCACACCCTCACCACCGAAGCCGTCATCCGCGTGGGCCAACGAATCAATGAACAATGAGCAATGTGCAATGATCAATGAACACGTTGGTCATTGCCAATTGATCATTGTTAATTGATCATTGTTCATTGCCTATGGGCATTCTCTATCTGGGCACACAGGGTTTTGCTTACAAAGATTGGGTGGGCAACTTCTATCCCGCTCACGTGTCGCCTGACGACTATCTGAACCACTACATCGAGCACTTCCGCGCCGTCGAGTTGGACAGCACATTTTACGGCGTCCCGCAGCCGGCCACCGTGCGCGCCTGGTACGACAACACCCCGCCCGATTTCGTCTTCGCCGCCAAGTTTCCGCGCCGCATTACGCACGACAAACAACTCACCATCGACGACGCCCGCCCGTTTCTGGACGCGATGCAGGGCCTGCGGGAAAAATGCGGCCCGCTCTTGCTGCAATTCTCGCCGGAGTTCGGGCCTGATCGGGCCGTCGACCTCGATCGGTTTTTGGCGGCGCTGCCGCAGGCGTTTCGCTACGTGGTCGAGTTTCGTCACTCAGGCTGGACTCAAGTTCACCACGAGATGCTGACCCGCCAGCGTGTGGCGCTGTGCCTGCACGATCTCCACTATCCGTCGAAATCTGCGCCAACGACCGCCAGTTTCACGTATGTGCGCTGGCTGGGCAATCGCACCCGGCTGACTAAATTCAACCGCATCCAGATCGATCGCGGCAAAGAGCAGGCGTGGTGGGGCGAGGTGCTGCGCACGCAGCTGGGCAAAGGGCAGGATGTGTACGGCTTTGTCAACAACTGCTGGTCCGGCCACGCGCCAACCAGCGCTCAGCAACTACTCAAATCAATCATTGGGGGAAGCAAGTAAACCACCATGCCGAAATGTAATCGTTTGATCTCCATCGGTATAGCCGGAATTGTGCTGGCGGTCAGCGCCGGCCTGACGGCGTGCGGCACGCCGCAGACGCCGGCCGCGCCGGCAACCGTGCCAGCCAGCGTGCAACAACCTTCCACTGCGACAGCTGCACCATCCGCTATGCCAGTGGCTTCACCGACACAGGCGGCCACTACGCTGCCTGCCGCACCATCGGCCACGCCGACGAACGCGGTATCAGCAACGCCCACGGCAACCGCACCCGCAGTAAGTGCACCGCCAACAAGTGGATCTAACCTCGACACGCCGGTCTTGATCTTCCCTGCCGCTGAAGGCTTAATGTCGGTCTTAGCCGATGGCACAGGTAAGCGGCTGCTCGGTCCGGTGCAGCCGGAGGCCGCGCGCACGCTGAATGAAGCGTTGTCACCGGCCGGCGACTGGCTTGCCTTCGTCAGCGGCGATGACACACTGATGCCCGATCAACAGGGCAGCGACCCGCTGACGCTGAACCTGCTCGACGTCTCGACCGGCCAGGTCAAACCCATCACGCCGCTATTCTCGACCGAACTGGAGCAGGCGATCCGGTCCGCGACCGCCGCCGGCGATCGCAACGACG
>JAUQXD010000549.1 GCA_030834835.1 Thermoflexales bacterium
CGTAAACGCCATATCGGGCCGGTATTCACCTGGCCCCAGTTTGGGGGGAGAGCTGGCAGGCGTCTTTTTCATAGCGCCCGAGTTTACCCCAAACCATACCTTTTAGCATCGGCCTGTCGGTAGCCGTGCTACAGTGTCAATTTTTTGATCGGACGATCTTACGCATAGCGCTGCGTGACCACCAGTCTGAGAGTCAGCGTGCTGATGCCCAGGTCTTGCGGGACAATCAGGCCGCGCGGATCACGCCGACCAATCGCCGCCAGCCGCCGCGGCTGTCCTCATCGTCATACGCTACGGCGGTCAGGTCACGCGCGATTTGCAGCAGTGGGGGTAAGAGGCGTTGCGAAGACGGCTCCGACCCCGAAGCCGATTGAACCGGCAAATCCGTAAGCGTACAGACAGACCTGACAGGTGGCGCACGGCAGTCTGGAACGACTCGCTACGCTTGCGCCACCTGTCAGGTCTTTAACGCACATCAGCCGCCGACGGGAAACCATCGACGGCTGATTTTGTTGTGGGGCATGGTAGGGGCGAGGCATTCGCAATAAGGTTCGAGTTGATCGGAATGCCGGGCATGGCTGCGAATCCGATCCGACGTGACTCTGTGCGAATGCCTCGCCCCTACGGTCCCCTGCCAGCCCTCATTCGCGGCAACGGGGCAGGCAGCAAGCCTGGTTGTTGCCGATCATTCACCCTCGATGAGGAATTCTAGTGGGTCTGTACTTGAGTAGTAAACGCGAACAACGTCGCCCTCGGCACATTTTTATAGACACGTCTATTTACAGTCATCCTAACGAGGTGTTCACTGAAATCAGATCTGAGGAGACCCAGCCGGCGCGCTTCCGTGCGGGCGTCTTCATCGTTGACCAGCACCAGTGCATCGCTCAGCGTCAACGCCAGCGCCAGGGTCGCGTGTTCGCCACGATCGAGGACGCTGATCGGTCGATACGCGGCCAGGACTTGCGCCGAAACCGGCGCAATCGGAAGCTGGTGGGGTTGCCAGAATAACCGGATCCGCCGTACGCTTGCCCGGCTACGGCGGCTTCGGCATAGACGACATCCGTCAACTGCACCGTGCCCCACAGTTCGAGTATCAAGTGCAGCCGGTTCAGTTTGGCCAGGGCGATGAGCAGGCCAGAGTCGCACAGGACGACAGGCACTACGCCAACTCCTCGGCCAGCGTGTCCGCGCTAAAACGAGGCTACAGGCCGCGCGCATAGGCCTGCCGCGCCCTGTCGCCCTCGGGCACACCCGCCAGTTGAGTCACGGCCCCCAGCGTCATGTGCCCCTGCGCATATTGCGCCAGGGCCTGCTCGATGCGGGCCGTCTGGCAAGTATCCGGCGGGATGAATGGCCGTTATGCCGAGGTGTTTTTGAAACATGGCGTGGCCTTGATCGATCCCGGCGACGCGGGGTCGTGGCAGCCCGATCGGACGGATGCCGACTTTGGCGGCACCGCCTATGGCGGCAGCCACGTGCGGCGCTTCGCCACCGGGCCGCGGCGTGGCGATATCGTGTTGCTGCGCACCGGCGCTGCAACGATTCGCGCCGTCGGCCTCATTGCCAGCACCTATCGATTGCCCACTGCCGTGAATTTCTACCTCCTCCGCTTCATCACCATTGCCAGTTGTTTGTATGCGCTGCTGGATATTCGCAGCGACCTGTTTACCCTTGCGCCCGCGGATTCAGGCTTCGCCAATGACGCCGTGGCATTGAGCCGACTCACCGGGATTCCGTCTATCATCTGGGCGGGACTGTGGCTGATCATTTCGTTGGTGCTGCTGGTCTTCTTCCTCAATCGCGCGACCCGTGTCAACTCCGAGTGACACTTTGATACGGCCCAATGAGCGCCCTAAATCGTTATCGTGCGAGTTTTTCGGGCGTTAACCGCCATTCCCCACTATGAGCCGTGTCGCTATTCCATCGATTCTCGCACGACAGTCCTGGTTGTCGTGACTCGTTATCGTGCTAGCTGGCGTCATCATAGATATGGATGAACCTTATTTAGCAGACCCTATATTATCTTTGAGATCCGACATTTAATTTGAGACGTCACATATTAGTCCGGTTCCCGATATGATTTACACCAGTTCATAACCGCAATGGGTAAACCAAGCGAGCACATCAGTCCGCGAGACGGACAGCAAGGCCTCACAAAGGGCGTCGACCAAAGCATCCCACGTGCGGGCCTTGGCGGCA
>JAUQXD010000550.1 GCA_030834835.1 Thermoflexales bacterium
CGCACGGCGACACCCCCAAGGAAATCGGCGAGATTTTCGGGCGTTACTTCGACGGCATCGCCATCCGCCACTGCGACTGGAAAGAGGGTAATCAGTACCTCAACGACGTGGCGAAGGCCAGCCGCGTGC
Organism: Thermoflexales bacterium; assembly: GCA_030834835.1. Classification (GTDB taxonomy): domain Bacteria; phylum Chloroflexota; class Anaerolineae; order Fen-1058; family Fen-1058; genus JAGOBP01. The sequence continues at coordinate 130 of JAUQXD010000550.1, forward strand.
CGGTGCTGAACATGCAGTGCGACATCTATCACCCCTTCCAGTGCCTGGCCGACCTGATGACGATCTGGGAGAAGAAGGGCCGCGATCTGCGCCGTAAGAAGATCGTGGTGTCGTGGGCCTATGCCGCCTCGTATTTGAAGCCGATCTCGGTGCCGCACTCGTTGATCCTGCAGATGCCGCGCTTTGGCCTCGACGTGACGCTGGCTTATCCGCCCGGCTTCGAACTGATGCCCGACATCGTAGGGCAGGCGCAGGAACAGGCCAAGAAGTTCGGCACCGGCTTTGAGATCACCAACAGCATGGAAGAAGGCTTCAAGGACGCCGACATCGTCTACGCCAAGTCGTGGGGTCCGCTGCTGACCACCGCTGACAAGACCGAAGGCAAGAAGCTGCAAGACTCGTTCAAGAGCTGGATCACCGACGAGCGCAAGATGGCGCTGGCGAAGGCCGATGCGATCTACATGCACCCGCTGCCCGCCGATCGCAACATCGAAGTGACCGACGCCGTGATCGACGGTCCGAACTCGGTGGTCTACGACGAAGCCGAAAATCGCCTGCACGCGCAGAAGGCCGTGATGGCGCTTACGATGGGGTAAATTGGGAATTTGTAAATTAGGAATTGGTAGATTGGTAAATCAGGCCGGAGCGCGAGGAAAGTATGGCGGACAATGAGCAGCGCGGTTTTGAGGACCTGGAGTGCTACAAACTGGCATTGAACGTAGCATACGAAGCCTATCAAGTTGCACAGCGTTTGCCGTCTGAAGAGAAGTACAACCTGGCCGATCAGCTGCGTCGCGCAGCGGCCAGCATCACGCTGAACATCGCCGAAGGCTACGGGCGCTATCACTATCTGGACAGTCTGCGCTTCTATTACATCGCGCGCGGTTCGTTGAACGAGGTCCTGAGTGCATTCATAACCTGTGACACAGTTCGCCTGTTGTCGGGCGAACTACCCGAACAACGCGAACTATGTCACACTGCCTTGCGTACACTCAACGGCTACATCCGTTACGTTCGAGGCCAGCGCCAGGGTCATCAAGAATACGGCGATCGTGCTGTGCGCGAAGACAGTCCAGAATACGCTGTCACGCCCGAACCAACTATCGACGACTAATCCACCAATCTACCAATCTACCAATCTACCAATTTACTAATCTACCAATCTACCAATTTACCTTTCCCCCACCCACCCAAGGAGCTTAACCAATGACCAACACCAAAAAAGTCGCCGTAGTCGCCATCGGCGGCAACTCGCTTATCAAGGACAAACAGCATCAGTCAGTCGAAGATCAGTATGAGGCCGCGAAGGAAACGACGTACCACATCGCCGATATGATCGAGGCGGGCTGGGACGTCGCGATCGGGCACGGCAACGGGCCGCAGGTGGGCTTCATCCTGCGCCGCTCCGAAATCGCCAACAAGGCCGAGGGTATGCACGAAGTCCCGCTGGATGTGTGCGGGGCAGACAGCCAGGGCGCGATCGGCTATGCCTTGCAGCAAACGCTGCAAAACTGGCTGTTCCAGCGCAAGATCAACAAGAACGTGGCGACGGTCATCACGCAGGTGCTGGTCGATCGCGAAGACCCGGCCTTCAAGAATCCCACCAAACCGATCGGCAGTTTCATGGACGAAGCCGAAGCGAAGCGCCGCGAGCGAGACATGAATTGGAGCGTCGTCGAAGATGCCGGGCGCGGCTGGCGGCGTGTCGTCGCTTCGCCGCAGCCGAAGGAAGTGGTGGAACTCGATACGGTGAAAGCCCTCATCAACGCGGGCGTGATCGTCATTACCGTGGGCGGCGGCGGCATCCCCGTCATCGATGCGGGCAATGGTGATTACGCGGGCGTGGCCGCCGTGATCGACAAGGACTTTGCCAGCAGCCTGCTGGCGCGCCAGATCAACGCTGACCTGTTCCTCATCTCCACGGCGGTCGAGAAAGTCGCGCTTAACTATGGCAAGCCTGATGAGAAATGGCTTGACAGGCTGACGCTGGCCGAAGCCAAACAATACCTGGCCGAGGGCAAGCACTTTGCCAAAGGCTCCATGGCACCCAAGATTCAGGCCATCATCTGGTATCTGGAAAACGGCGGCAAACAAGCGTTGATCACGAACCCGGAGAACATCGGCCGCGCGCTCAAAGGCGAAACCGGCACGTGGATTGTTAACGAGTGACGAGTGATAAGTGAAGAGTGACGAGTGAGCGTTTCGATTTTCACTCGTCACTTTTCACTCGTCAGCCGTCATCCATAAAAGGATACTCACATGATTGATCTCACCATCCAACCCGATCGCCGCAAGCGGGCGATCCAGCGTGCGCGCGAGCGCAACA
>JAUQXD010000551.1 GCA_030834835.1 Thermoflexales bacterium
TCCCTCCGTTGGCTAGACGTGCTGGGCGCGCCCGAATTGTACCATAGGTCCGATCGGGTCTTGGGCCTGATTTTCCGTTGCGTCACGAGATGTGCTATGATACGAGCATCGTACCGGAAGTGGTCACATGACGAACGAACACGTCTTAATTATCGACACCAATGAGGATACACGCCGCTGGATCATCAGCAGAGTCTTGCAGCCGGCCGGTTAAATCTTCACGGAAGCCGCCCATGCCGACGAAGCCACCGGCAAACTCCCCATATTTCGGCCGCACGTCATACTGATCGCCCTGACGGCGAACGTAGCGGCTGCCATGGATTTCATCCGCGCCAATGAAGCGACCAGCCCGGTCATTGCGTACACATCTTCGCCAGTGGTCGATGTACATCAGGCGGTGCTACACGCCGGCGCGCGCGATCTGCTGGTCAAACCCTTTACCGATGAACGGCTGGCGCGCGCCATCGAGCGTGCGCTGCGCGAGGTCAAGGTTCGACGTGAGCGCGACGATCTGCGTGAAACCACCGAACAGCAGTCGCAGGAGTTCAACGCGCTGTATACCGTGACCAAACAGGTGGCGGCGCTGCTTGATCTGGAAGAGATTCTGGGCATGGTGGTGAGCGCCGCGGTCAATCTCACGGGCGCGGAAGAAGGCGCGTTGATGCTCCTGGATCAAAGCACCGGCGAACTATATCTGCGCGCCAGCCGCTTCCTCAGCGAATCGGCTGTGCGCAAAGCGCGGGTCCGGGTGACCGACACTCTGATGGGGCGCGTGGTGCAGAGCCGCCGGCCGATCATGATGAGCACCGATGAGCTGGTGCGGGTGCAGAGTTCATACCTGGTCAAGTCGATCCTGAGCGTGCCGCTGCTGTTCGCCGATCGGGTGACGGGCGTCCTGAGTGTGGACAACAAACGATCGGGCCGCAAGTTCAACGAGCATGAAGTACATCTGCTATCGACTCTGGCCGATTCGGCCGCTATCGCCATCGAGCATGCGCAGCTGTTTGGTGAAGTGCGCCGCCGCGCCGGTGAACTGGCCGCGCTGATTGAAATCGATCGGCACATTTCATCGACGCTGGATTTGACCGTGGTGCTGGAGCGCATCGCCGCGCATGCGCAAGAGTTGCTTCACTCGGATGACAGCGAAGTGTATCTGCTGGAACCTGACGGACAGACCCTGCGGGCGATTGTGGCGTTGGGCGACTACGCGGAACAGATCAAGGCGCAGCCTTTACAGTTGGGGCAGGGCATCGTCGGCCTGGTGGCGCAAACCGGCGTGGCCGAAGTGGTCAACGACACCCGTCGCGATCCGCGCAGCACTGCCATCCCCGGTACGCCTCAGATTCAAGAGTCGCTGGTCTGTGCGCCATTGATTTTTAAGCAGAGACTGCTGGGGGTGATGACGGCCGTGCGCAACGGCGAGCATCCGGTGTTCGAGGCCGGCGACCTGGACTTCCTCCAGGGGTTGGCCGGTCAGGCCGCCATTGCCATCGAGAATGCCCGGCTGTATGCCAACGAGCGCCAGCGCGCCGAAGAGTTGCTGCAGACGCTGGAGAAACAGCGCGAACTCGATCGCCTGCGCAGCGAATTCATTCAAAACATGTCGCATGAACTGCGCACCCCACTGGCGATTGTGCGCGGTTATGCCGAACTGCTGGACAGCGGGGAATTGGGCGCACTGCCGCCCGAACAACAGGCCTCTGTTTCGGTGATGGCCCGCCGCGCCCGGATGCTGAGCAAGATGCTCGATGATCTCCTGGCGATCCTCACGGCCGAAACCGGCGAGAGCGCCCGCCACCCGATCGATCTGAGGCAGCTCGTCGAAAGCATGGTGGCCGATTTCCAGGCGGTAGTCCGCCAGGCCCGATTGACCATCGTGGCCGACCTGGGGCCGGATGTGCCGGCCATTCTGGGCGATATGGTTCAACTGCGGCGGATGCTGGACAATTTGCTGAGCAATGCCGTCAAGTTTACACCGGCCGGCGGTCAGATCGCGGTTCGGCTGCACCGGATCAATCAGCACGTGCGGTTAGAAGTTGCCGATACCGGTATCGGGATTCCCCGCGAAAAGTTGGCCCGCATCTTTGAACGCTTCTATCAGGTGGATGGCAGCACTACACGGCGCTACGGCGGCGTGGGCCTGGGCCTGGCGTTGGTCAAAGAGATTGTCGAAACCCACGGCGGCACGGTTGCGGTCGAAAGCGAAGTCGAGCGAGGCACCACCTTCTGTGTGACATTGCCCATCGACGGCGGACCGCCGCACGACGACTAACTTGACGACGGTCGCACACAACGCTCCTACTCAGATATTCGCCCTTGAGTGTGTCATTCCGAGCGGAGCGAGGAATGACACTTGCCGAATAAAACACAGGTAGTTCAGCGGCTGCCCGTGTCCCCTTCATCCGGCATTTTCCAACTCGATCAAGTCTTCCCGCGTTTCGCGGCGGCGAATCAACCGCGCCGTCGCGCCGTCGATCAGCACTTCGGCGGGACGCGGACGGCTGTTGTAATTCGACGCCATCGACATACCGTAGGCTCCCGCATTGAAGACGATCACGCGATCACCCCGCCTGAGAATCGGCAACACCCGATCGGTCCCCAGCACGTCCGCGGATTCGCACACCGGCCCGACGATGTCCGATCTGCGATCGGTGTCGGCCAATTCAGTCGTTTCTTCCCCACGGTTCACGGCTTCGATGTGATGATACGCCTCGTACAGAGCCGGGCGGATCAACTCCGTCATGCTGGCATCCACCACGACGATGCGGCGGCCGTCGCGCGGCTTGATGTACTGCACGGTGGCGATCAGCGCGCCCGCATCCGCACTGATCGATCGACCCGGTTCGATCGCGATCTCGAATGATCGATCTTTGAGCACAGGAATAATCTTTTCGGCAAAGGCGGCCGGTTCGGGAAAGTGATCGGTCGGACGATAGGCCACCGGGAAGCCGCCACCCAGATCGAGACAGCGGATGGGGTGAAGTTCGGTTAGCGGCAGAATGCGCTCGATCGCCGCCACGGTCCCATCAGGTGTAGCCAGTTGCGATCCGATGTGGATGTGTAAACCGGCGATGTCCAGATGTGGATAACGATTCGCGTTTTGCAAAATCGAGCGCGCTTCGGCCACATCGATCCCGAATTTAGATCGATGCCCGCCGGTGGCGATGTGATGATGCGTGTCGGCCTCGACCGACGGGTTGACGCGCAGCGCGATTGAGGAGCGGCACGATCGGGCCGCCGCGATCTCTTCGAGCACGTCGAGTTCCTGCGCCGATTCGACGTTGATCCAGCCTGCGCCCTGATCGATCGCGTATTCCAGTTCGGCGCGCGTTTTGCCCACGCCTGCAAAGACGATGGTCGCTGGCGCAGCCCCGGCCTTCAGCGCGCGAAACAACTCGCCGCCGGACACGACATCGAAACCGGAACCGAGATCGCGCAGCACGCGCAGCAGCGCGCCGTTGGCGTTGGATTTGACCGAGAAATGCAGGTGCGCGTTGAGCGGTGCGAAGGCGTCGGCCACGCGGCGATAATTGGCTTCCAATTGCGCGCGACTGTAGACGTAGAGCGGCGTGCCGAATTGATCGGCCAGGTCGCTAATGGCGCAGTCTTCGCACCACCACGCTTGATCGGTGAAATGAAAACTCATCGGCTACTCCTCTGATCGAATTCAAATCGGCCTTGAAAAAACGATCCACGAAGGACACGAAGATCACGAAGGGTTGCTTCGTGTTACTTCGTGTCCTTCGTGGATCAATCGTGGTTGGAAATTTAGGCGTTTTCCTGCGCCGTTATTTCCTCGAAGCGCTGCCACACTTTCGGCGCGATGACGCGAGCTTCGGCGGCGATGCGTTCTTCATCGAGCGTCAACAAGACCCGATCGCGCATCAGTACTTTGCCGCCGACGATGGTCGTGGTAACGTGCGAACCATCGACGCCAAAGATGATCTGCCACGGTAAGTTGCCGGCCGATAACGGCGTGTACGGGAAATAGTCCAGGAAGACGATGTCGGCATACGCGCCGGGCGTCAACTCGCCGACGGGTTTGGGCCAGAACAGCGAAGCGATCTGCGCGTTATTCTCGTACGCGAGGCGCGTCACGGTGTCGCCGCTCATCGCGCGCGGATCGTGCATCGCGGCCTTGTGCACGAAGTAGGCGGCCTTCATTTCACTGTACATGTTATTGCTCATGCCGTCGTTGCCCAGGCCCACTGTTACGCCCGCATCCAGCATCGCTTGCACGCGCGCGGCGCCGACGGCGTTGTTCATGTTGCTGCGCGGCTGGTGACTGACCTTCGTCTTCGTCTTGGCGAGCAGGGCAATCTCGGCATCGTTGACGTGCACGCAGTGCGCGGATAACGTCTTTTCGCCCAGCACATTCGCCGCGCGCAGATGCTCGCCCACGCGCACCCCGTAGGTGCGTTCTGCGTGGACTTCGTCGGCGGCGTCTTCGGCCACGTGGACGTGAAAGCCCAGACCCAGCGCATGCGCTTCGGCCACGCACCGATCGAGCGTTTCCAGCCCGACGGTGAAGGAGGCGTGCAGGCCGAAGGAGGCAGCAAGTGATGACGAGTGACGAGTGACGAGTGACTTAGCAAAACGGACATTTTCGGCGATACCGGCTTTCGCGCCCTCTGGCCCGTTGCGATCGGTGACCTCGTAGCATTCGCACACGCGCAGGCCCGATTGCACGATCGCGTCCGCACAGATGTCCAGCGAGCCGTCGATCATGTTCGGGCTGGCGTGGTGATCGATCAACGTGGTGGTGCCGTTGCGGATCGCGTCGATGAGGCAGACCAGCGCCGAGAGGCGGATGCTGTCTTCGTCAAGGGCGCGATCGAGCCGCCACCATAGTTTTTCCAGTATCTCCAGGAAGTTTTTCGCCGGTGCGCCGGGAATCGCCATGCCGCGCGCAAACGCGCCGTAAAAATGAGTGTGGCCGCAGATCGAGCCGGGCAAGACCAGCTGCCCCTTCGCGTCGAGTTTGTCCGCGTCGGAATAACGCGCCAGCAAATCGGGCGTCGGGCCGATGGCGACGATCTGATCGCCTTCGACGTAGATCGCGCCGTCGTCGATGACTTGCGGGTTTTTGCCAAACGTTGCGATGCGGCCATGGGTGATCAACATGTCGCAATCTCCTTAGCGATGACACAGTGTGTGCCAGAATATATCACGGCGCGTTTTTACTCATGATGGGCAGGTAAGTCTGATGCCCGACGATCAGGCGTTGTGACCACGCGCCACGGTGACTGGACGGATTCTGTACCTGAACGGAATAGGCGCCAAAAGTTAAAGTGTTGGGCACTGTGGCCGTCAGCGTCGTCGTGCTCAGCCAGGTCGTGCTGATTGGCAGGCCGTTGAGCAGCACGAGCGGTTCAGCCAGAAAATTTTCGCCGGTCAGGGTGATGACCGAAGTCGCATAGGCGTCCAATCGGACGGGCGTGACCTGTTGAACCAGCGGCGTCAACCACGTGCCAAGCGTAACTTCATCCAGATCAACGCGCAGCCCTTCGCCATTAGCCTGGTCCAGCGTGAAAGTCAATGTGATCGATTGGCCTTGCCATGCACTTAGATCGATCCACTGATGACACCAATCGAGGCAGGGCGCGGTGGTGGTGAAGACGCTGGTTGTGGTGTCGCTGACCTCCACCGCCACGCTGAGTCCACCCTGGCTGAGCGGTGCAGTTGTGCTGAGGGCATACATGAAGGACAGGATTTGCGGCCGATCATCGACTGGCAAGGTGACTGACTGTCCAAGCGTCGCTGAGCCACTGGCGGCAGTTGCATCACTATTCAGTGCAACGGCAAAGTCGCCGCTGTGGCGAGAAGTTGATGACGCAATCGGCAGCGTGCCGCTTGTGATCCAGCCAGTCGACAATGGTAGTTCAAAATTGGCATTCTGAATCAAGTTATCAAACGGTTGGAGGACAACGTCGTATCGACTAGTCGCACCGACATCGACGGTCGCAGTCGGCGGCACTCCGTAATTGGGTTGGCTAATGGATACCTGGTGAGGTTGAGAGTTCACCAGATAGGTGAAGTACCGGCCGCTAAACGGATCGAACTGAGTGGCAACGGGAACGGGCGAGATCGATAGACTGGCTTCGACAACAGGGGCGTGACGTTGATCGACCACTTGACCGGTTAATGTGTCGGCATAGAAGGAGGTACAGCGCGAGGTTGTCGTCCAACTGCCGACGTTGCCTGCGTAGTCTCTCGCACGTGCGCGGAAGCAATACGTGTGGCCACCCTGGCCTGTAAAAGGCGCAGACGCCCCGACGGCCCAGGCGTACCAGTCGGTCCAACTGCCGTTGTTGTCGCTGACTTGGACATCGAAGAATTGGACACCGCGACCTTGATCGGAACCGGACCATACGATTGAGAGCGGTACTGGCGCGGGTTGCAATGCGGACAGTCCCGCCACGGAGGCTGTGGGCGCTGTTGTGTCCGAGGCATAGAACGGATCGGCGTAGGTCACGGACAAGTAAGCAGTGCTGGTCGTGCCCGCTTCACGGGCGATGAATACTCGTTCATTGCGCGCGCCCGATTCGTTGCCCGTGAACATCAGGCCATAGTTGGGCGTTCCGCTCTGCCAGGCCTGCGCGATGTTTGTAACATCCCAGCCATACCAGCCAAAGGCTGTACCAACCGAGATGGTTGAGCCGAGAGCGGTGTTGTAACTGTTACTTGAGGTCTGCCAGGTTGAGCCTTCGCTCCACGGTGCGGTTGCCCGATACGCGGTCATATTCATCGGCGCGGCGCCAGTGCTATAGCCGTACAGATACAGGAAGGCCGTGGCCTGCGTAACGGTTGCGCGGCCTGGAATGGCAACGGGAAAATGGGCCAAGACTCGTTCGGTGTAGTATTTGAATTGTGGATCATAGCCGGCCCACAATAGAGTTTCGGAACCAAATGCGCTGGTTGGTTGGCCCTGTGCGAGGTAGGTATCGGCACTGGCGCTCAATGTCATGTTTGACTGGCTTGGCGGGGTATAACGGAGTGCCGTACCGCCACCACCTGGCCCCCATGCTAAGAACTCACTGCCCGTCCAAACTCCAACCTCAGGAGTAGGGCCACATGCCCCAGTTGGTATTGGAATCCATAATTTACTGTTGGGATCATAACGCCCGCTGACGCGATTGTAAAATGAACAACCCAGTGTGATGATGTCTGTTCCAGTCCATACCATTAGCGCTGTGCCGCCCAAAGCCGGCCCTGTCGGAATCGCTGTCCACGCATCCGCACGCGGGTTATAGGACGCGCCAATATTTGGACCAGGATACCCATCGGCATCAACGCCGCCATAGACGGCCATCTCGCGGCCAGTCCAAGTAACTGCTGCCTTGTACTCAACCAATGGGGCATTAACTAACGACATTGGTCGCCATGTGTCTGTACGAGGATCATAACGTCCGCCGCTAGTCTGACTCGTTTCGGATAGGCTATAAAATGCAATGGCCTCATCACCAGTCCAGACGAGCGCCAACGTTGGTGGGCTATAACCGGCCGGTACGGGCACCGGTGCATTCGTGAATGTTATTGAACGCCAAGCGTCGGTGCTTGGATCATACAAGCCACCCTGAGAGACCCGCACTCCCCATACCAGCATTTCGTGACCAGTCCAGATTGCCTTGTATCCCCCATAACTGGGTGGCGGTGCATTCGTTGTTGTTATGGGCCGCCACTGATCGGCCGATGGGTTGTACGCTCCGCCGTCGTTGAGGTTGGAAGCAATACTTCCCCACACCAACATCTCTCTGCCTGTCCACACCGCGACATGACCGAATCGAGCCGCGGGCGCTCCAGTTGTATTCGTGGATAGCCAGGTGTCAGTAGAAGGTAAGTATCGTCCACCTTGATTTGTGCCGCCAGTATTGGTTTGGCCACCCCAAACAATCATTTCACTCCCGGTCCATACGGCTGTGCTACCGAAAGTCGCGTTTGGCGCATTGACTGCTGAAGAAAGAGTCCATTCGCCGTTGCCGCTTGGGGTCAACGGTTTGTTTGTTGTGCCGCCGTACTCGTGGGTGGTATCTTCAACGACAAACAACTCCTCCGACAAGGTGCGCGTTATATTCGACTGCGCACTGACTGCCAAAGCAGCGGCAAATATCACGGAGACGACCACTACTAACACTATGATTCGAAACATTGAACTACGACGTGTGAGACGCATGGCAATCCTCCAGCCTTTTGATGTGCGTCTCTTCCCTTGGTGCAATTCCCGAAACTCAGCCTAACTCCTTCAGCACTTCCGCCGTGTGTTCCCCCAACAACGGCGGTCGTCTTCGATAAGTGACCGGTGTATCAGAAAGGTGCAGCGGCGTGGCGAGGGCTTTGATCTGCCCGACGGGATGCTCGAACTCCACGATCATGCCGCGATGTTGAATCTGTGGATCGTTGAGGGTTTCATCGAGCGCGTTGATGGCCCCGCATGGGATTTCGGCCGCGCGAAGTTGATCGAGCCAATGAGCGGCCTCGTGCTGAAGGAACAGCGGTTCGAGAATGGACATGAGCGCAGGGTAGTTGGCAATCCGATCGGGATTTGCGGCGAAACGAGCGTCATCGCGCAACATCGCGCCCAGACCGATCACGTCACAGAAGCGTGCCCATAAGGCCTGATTGCCGACGGCGATGATCATGTGTTTGTCGCGCGCCTTGAAGACCTGATACGGCACGATGGTGGCATGGCGATTGCCGATGCGAGGCGGACGTTGCCCGGTGGCAAAGTAGTCGCTCGCCATGACGGGTGCCCAGCCGAGTTGACTGTCGAACAAAGCCTGATCGATGAACTGGCCCTGGCCCGTTTTCTCGCGCGAATAGAGCGCGGCCAGAATGCCCATGGCCGACCAGACGCCGGTGGTCATGTCTGCGATGGCGACCGGCCAGCGCATCGGTTCGCCGTCGGGTTCGCCGGTGGCCGCCATGAGTCCGGCTTCGGCTTGCGCCACGAGGTCATAGCCGCCGCGTCCGGCATACGGCCCGGTGCGCCCGTAGCCCGT
>JAUQXD010000552.1 GCA_030834835.1 Thermoflexales bacterium
TGTAGCGCTCTTCGCCCGCGCCGACGAATGGCAGGAAGTCGTCGGGCTGCACGGTCAGTCCGCGCTCGGCAAACATCGCGATGGCGGCCTCATTGATCAGCGGCTCGGAGTCGGCCAGCACACCGTCCATATCGAAGATGATTGCGCGAATGGTAGGTGAGTTGGGCATGATGAGTGACGAGTAATGAGTAACGAGTAATGCGTAATGCGTAATGCGTAATCGGTTGATTCGCTATTCGCTGACTCGCTTTATCGCTGATTCGATGATTCAATCCGCTGACTCGCTGCTTCAATTTCTTCCAACAAGCGTTTGCGACCGCTGCTCTCCGCGATCGATCGTGCCTCGGCCAGATGGGCGCGCGCCTCGTTAATCGGCAGCAGCGGCGCGAGCCACACGCGAATCTGCGCGGACAGATGCTTTAGGTTCAACGCTTCGGCACGGGCCAGTGCTGTGGACAGGCGATGAATCGCCAGCGCGTTTTCGCCGCGCTGCTGCGCCACCAGACCCAGATTCGCCATCAGGCCTGCCAACCGTTCGGGAATCGACAATCGTTCCGACATAGCCAGCGCTTCAGTGAAGTTCTTTTCCGCCGCATCGACGTCGCCACGCGCCAGCAGAATCTCGCCCAGCGTCGAGAGTAGATACGGCTGAAAGCCCAGGATGCCGTTATCGATGGCGAATTGCAGCCCGGCTTGCACATACTCGATGGCCGACGCATCCTCCATCAAATGCAAATGATACGCCAGGTTGTTGTAAGCCAGCACGCGAAACGGCAGCGTATCGGGTTCCGTCGTTTGCTCGACGATCGCCAGTGTCTGCCGGTACTGTTCGACGGCGCGCGGCAGATCGCCCTGTTGCGCGGCGATGCTGCCCAACTCAAACGTCGCCTGGACCAATTGGGTCGGCGACGGCCGATCGGCCTGGCGCAGCAATTGCTCGGCGGCTTGCAGATGCTGCGTCGCTTCGATCAAATCGGCACCCTCGATCGACAGCGCTGCGCCCCAGGTCAACTCCGCGCCGATCTGCTGATCGGGCAGGCCGTGATCGCGCACGCGCTGCATCAGTTCGATCACTTCAGCATAGCGCGCCTGACCCAGCAGCGCCTGAGCGAGTGACAATCGAATCTCGTGCGCTTCCGCGCTGTCCGGCGCGTGCAATCTCAACGCGGTTCGATAGGTTTCGGCCGCCCGATCGGTTTCCCCGGCGTTATTGTGCGCGCGGCCCAGCGCCGACAAGATTTCCGCGCGACGCGCGTCCGATAGATCAGCCTGCAGGGCCTGCTCGAAGAACTCGATCGCCTCACGCCACGCCGCAAAATTCAGCGCCAGTTCGCCGGCGCGCACGGCATATGGGGCGGCCCGCTGCACGTCGCCGCCCTCGATGAAGTGCCACGCGATCAGGCCGCTGATCGGATCGAGTTGCTGCTTGCCGTAGGTCGCTTCCATCGCTTCAGCCACGCGCCGGTGGAGCATGCGATGCCGCGGCTCGCCCACTTCGCGATAGGCCACTTCCATCGTGAGCGTGTGATCGAATGCAAAATGCAGGCCGTCGCTGCCCTGGGCTTCGATGAGGCGCGCGCTGCGCAGTTCATCCAGCGCATCCAATGCAGCCTGATCGGATAAGCCCGCCGCCCGCGCCACGACTTCGAACTCAAACACGCGCCCGGCCGCCACACCCGCATCCAGCACGCGGCGGGCGGCATCACTCAAGCGCGCCAGCCGCGACTCGATCAATGCGTAGATGTTGGGCGGCACAATCGGGGCGGTGGACAAAGCGCTGAGGTTGAGTGTGCCATCGGGTTGCAGCAGATCGTGGGTGCGCGCGTGCTGAATCAATTCGCTGAGAATATAGGGGTTGCCTTCACTTTGCCGCGTCAGCCAATCGGCCAACGGAAACGCAAACGCGGGGCTTAGCTGGCGGGCCAGCATCGTCGTCTCGTCGGCTGAGAGTCGATCGAGCGGGATGCGCCTGACCCGCTGCTCGCGCGTCAGCGTTTGCAACAAGGCAGCGGCGGGCGTACGCGGCGCGATCGGGCGCAGCGTGGCGACAAAAGCCGTGGCTTGATCGGGTGCGGTGCTGCGCGCCAGATACCCCAGCAGTGCCAGCGTGGCCGCATCGGCCCATTGCAGATCATCAAACAGCAGCGCAATCGGCTGCGTGCGCGCCAACGCGATCAAGAACTGGCGCAGCCCTTCCCACAAACGCGACTCATCGACGGCGGTCGAAGCCGTCGCAGACGCCGCATCCGATAACTCCGGCACCAGGCGAGCCACTTCTTTGCGCCACACGTCGGCCAGTTGCAGCCGCGATCGACACGCGGGCCAATCGGGTTGCGCCAGCAGGCCGCGCAGCGCTTCGATGATGGGGTGATAGGGCAGCGCATGTTCCAATTCACGCGCGGCCGCGATCAGGAGCAAGCGATTGTCGGCGCGCAGAAATTCGGCGGCCAGGCGCGTCTTGCCGATGCCAGGCTCGCCTTCAATCACGGCCAACTGCCGCGCCGCCACGGCCTCACGCAGCGCCTGCCATTCACGCTCGCGGCCGATGAAAGGCAGCGCTTCGCTCGTGACGATTGACGATTGACGATTGACGATTGACGGTTGACGCTGACTGATCCCTAATCCCTGATCCCTGATCCCCTGATCACTCACAATCTCATCATACAGTGCGCGCGTCTCGGCCATCGGCGGCACGCCCAGCTCTTCGTCGAGCAATTTGCGCAGCGATTCATAACGGCGGATGGCGCCTGCGCGATCACCGGCGAGGTAGTGCAAACGTAAGGCGGTGCGCTGTAAATCTTCTTGCAGCCGATCGAACTTCAACGCCCGATCGAGCGTGTCCAGCGCGGCCGCATATTCGCCCTGATCTTCGTGTTGTTTCGATAAGGCCACATAGCCGCGCACCGCCAGCCGTCGATAGTGCTCCTGCTGTCCGCTGGTCCAATCATCGAAATCAGCTGAATCGCTTAACGTGAAGTCTGTGAGGAAATCGCCGCGATAGAGTTGGAGAGTAGAAGATAGAAGTTGGAAGTTGGAAGTTGGAGTGGTCAGACTCGCTTCGAAGGCGCGCACATCCACATTAACGTCAGCTGCTATCGCCAGCGCAGCCTCATCGACGACGAGGGCGCTGCCCAGCGCTTTGCGCAGGCCGTGCAGCGTCGTGCGCAAGACCTGCTGCGCCGACACACGATCCTGATCCGGCCAGAAAAACGTGAGCAAGTGTTCGCGCGTCACGGGCTTGTCGTGCGCGGCCAGATAATACAGCAGGGCGCGGCTCTTCTTGCGCGTGATGGTCAGTGGTTGATCGTCAACCAGAATCTGGGGTGTGCCGAGCAGGTTGATGGAGAGCATGATGAGTGAGAAGTGACGAGTGACGAGTAATGCGTACTCCGTAAAGCGTACTGCGTAATTCATGAGTCGCGCATCACGCATTACGCATTACGACTTACGCAGTGCAAAACCCTCGATTGCCTGTGCTAACTCCGCCGGCCTTTGCAGCGGAATGTCGTGGATCGTGTCGTTCAGCCAGATCGTTCGCGATTGACTCAGACGTTGCTCGGCTCGCGCGATGTTGCGGCGTTTGTTTTCGAGCATGCTTTGCGCGCGCGCATCATGCGGCGGCGGCGCGACAGCAGGCACCATCAACACCGGGCACTGGATGCGCGCCCACAACTCCGACGGGTGGTGGTCATACAGGGCGCGCACCACCTGCATGTGATTGCTCTTCTTCAAGCGGGGCACGATGGCGCCATCGGCGCGAATTTCAAAGTTCTGCATCGTAACCGCTTCGGCCTCCGGCGTCCATGCCGCGCCCAGCCACAGCCGCAGATTAGCGCGAAACTCCTCGACGGGCATGCCGATCAGATCAGGCGGCTCCAACATCTTCTCGGCGGTGGGCCAATCGACGTGATCGGGAATTTGTAAGAAGCCGCCGTCGACGAGCACGAGGCCGTTGACGCGCGAAGGTCGATCGACCGCGTACTGCACGGCCACGTTGCCGCCCCACGAATGACCGATCAATATCGCGCGCTCGATCTCCAGCGTCATCAGGAGTTGATCAAGATCGTGCGTAACTGAAGCGAAGTCGTAGCCCGTGTCCGGTTTATCGCTCAGGCCATGTCCCCGCTGATCGATCGCGATGACGCGGAACTCATCCGTCAACAGCGGCGCGACCAGATCCCAGATGTGCGCTTGCGACGCCAGCCCGTGCAACAGCACGATCCATTCGCCGCGCCCGCCCCAGTCGATCGTGTGAAACTTCAACCCCTTCGCCTGTATGAATCTCTCTTCTGCCACTACGATCCCTCCCGATCGCCCATCGACCGATTACCGGTTGACCGCTTACCAATCAACTCATCTACCAATTTACCAACCTACTCCCTCTCATCCAACACTTCCATCATCCCCATCGCAAACCGCGCGGCCTTCTCCAACCCGATCGGGTTGATGTTATCCAGCGTGTCCGAGCGTTGATGCCAGTTCGCCAACCAGCCCTCGGCATCGACGCCGGCCAGGCACAGCCCGCGAAAACCCCGGCTGCGCAGCGCGCCCACTTCATCGACGATGGTCATGGCCTGCCCGTTGACGCGCAGTTCGGGATATTGCCGGCTGGTCTCGAAGGCCAGTTCCAGCGAAGCCCGATCGGCGCCGTAAGGCGTCAGGTACGACACGCCGTGATCCAGAATGTACACGATGTCGCGCGCGCCCACCATCTCGAAATCGATGAACCATGCATCGCGCAATTGTTCGCCGTAGACATCCAACAAGTGATGCAGGCCCAACCCGCCCACTTCCTCCGCGCCGGTGAAGGCCAGCCACACTTCGGTGTGCTTCAACGGCTGTTGCTTCAGGCGCGCGCCCAGCCCCAGCAGACAGGCCACCGCGCTGGCGTTGTCGTTCGCGCCGTCGATGTAGGGGCCGCGCTCGTCCAACAACAGCAGCGGGATAAACGACAGCAAACTCAGCACGGTCAGGCGCTGCGTCAGGCGCGCTTTCTTGCGGCCATTCAACGCCCGACTGAGCAGCGCCAGCCCGTTGATCAATGGCACGAGCGTTCCCGCAGACAGCAGCATGGTCAGCCAGCGTTTGACCGGCTTTGAAAATGTCGTGCGAGCCTTGTTGGTATCCGTGTGGCCGATCAGCACCACGCGCTGTTTCACCTTTTCCCGCGGGGGCACGCGCACCAGCACATCCGCCGAAGGGCGAGTGGGCTGCCAGAACGATAGCCACTG
>JAUQXD010000553.1 GCA_030834835.1 Thermoflexales bacterium
GATCGCCACGCCCGGCGTCCACGAGTATGGCCCGGTGAAGTCCACTTCGCCGAAGATGCGCACGTCGGCTTGCGTGTAATCGAGTGTCGAAGTGTAGCCATTAGGCTTGCCGAAGAAGATGCCGACCTCCATCGGTTTGGCGGGATCGTAACTGATCGTCGCCACGTCGTCGATCGTGTCGCCATTCAAGTCGCCGACGATGTGGCCTTCGCTTTGCAGATCGCCGGGCTGATCGACGAGGAACGCGGTGTCACGCGCGGACAGCGTCTGCGAGACCGGATACGCGGGCGATGTGTTGCGCGCGCCGTTCAAGGCGGTGTCATCTGCGCGGCCACCGAGATTGATCGAGGTGGTGCTGATCGTCTGCGGCGGACGGATAAACGTGAAAGGCGGATCGTCGTCGACGAGCGCGTAGGTGCTATCGCTGTTGGCGCGCACGTTGCCCGCCCGATCGACCGCGCCCAAGTTCAAGAGATACAAGCCTTGCGCCGACGGTGAGGCTTTGCCGTTTGGTCCAGCCGGTAGTGAGAACGTGGTGCTGAAGGCGCTAGTCGTTCCGCCCGGATTTGACAGGATCGATACACCGCGCACATACTCCGTGCCGTTCGGTATGATATGCTGCGCCAGCACTTGCGCGTTGCCCAGGCCCGACACATACGCGCCGCCCGTAGTCTCCGTCATGCGCCCCGTCACCGTGAACGCAGCCAGCGAGTCCACGCTAAACGTGGTCGAGACGAATTGCAGCGGCTTGATGTTGAACGTGCCGCCGGCCGGAATCGTGCTGTCGGCATAGAAAACGATCGGGCCGACGACCGGGCCTTGCACGCCGTATTGATCGTAAGCACGCACGAACAGGTTGTATGTGCCATCGGCGGGCGGCACGAAGTCGTAGTACCAACCCGATCCATACAGGCTGCCGACAACGGCCGATTTCCAATCGGGCGCGGTGCAGACCGGCGTGGTCTTCACGCACACTTGCACACTGCTCACACCTTCTGGATCATCGGCGTTGCCTTGCAAACGAATCGGGTCATACAAAGCGCTCTCGATCGATCCGGCGGTAGGCAGCGTCACGGAGATGATCGGCCCGCCCCGATTGATCAACAACTCGACCGCGTCTGTGACCACGCGAGTGAGGCCGCTTTCCACATAACTGAGTTGCGCAGTGACAGTGACGACGCCCGGCGGAATGATCGCGGGCAAGCCCGTAATCGTCGTGCTGAACTGCCGATTGAGACCCAGCGGCGCGAAGGCCCAGCCGTAACTGTTGGCCGGCATCCCGCCGATCGGGCTGGCTTGATTCAACTGCGGATTGATGTCGATGGGCAGCAACTTCGCACTCGTCGAAACGTTATTGAACGCGATCGGCAGCGCCACCGTCAAGACCGGCGTTTGCGCCAGCGTCTGATCGCCCTGCCACGGATAGCTGCCCACCTTGAGGCGCGTGCCGCCACCATACACCAACTTCTGCGAGATCGACACGTCGATCTTTTCGAGATTGAAGGCGCTGGGGCCGGATTTCTTTTCCTTCTCTTTCTTGTCGCTGCGGCCGTCTTTGTCGGCGTTGGCGAGGCGCGGATTGGGGAACGCGGCCGGATTGGGCAAGCCTGCATACGCGCCGTTCATCTCGATGCGCCACGGTACGACTAACGACGACGCGTACGGATACCACTCCACCGCTTCTTCGCCATCGCTTAAGCCGTCTTTGTCGGTGTCGGCTTTATCGGGATATGTGCCCAGCACAAACTCTTCATCGTCGGGCAGGCCGTCGCTGTCGGTGTCGTACAGGCACGGCGACGATTCGTAATCGAACAACTCAAACCGATCGCTCAACTGATCGCTGATGCCCGGCTCGCTGCTCAACGTGAGGTGCGTACCCTCGTAACCGCAAAGCCCGTTGTCGATACCGAACACGCCCTGATCGATGTTGCCGCCCATGTCGTCGCCGTCGGGGTCGTGGTTGGTCAGTTCAGTCCAGTTCCACAACTGCGTCAGCGTCCGCGGCATGATGTCGAAGTAGATGTAACTGACGCTGGGTGGCGATTCGTAACTCTCATCGTACACATCGCAATCCAGCCCGAAAATGCCGCAGTTTTCCCACGTTTGCTTGATGCCCAGCGAGATGTCTGTAGAGACGACGCCGTTCACCTTGGGCTTGCGCGGCGTGATGGTCAGGCGCGCGGTGGAAAAGTAATCGCGCACGCGGAACTGGAGCGGCAGTTCAACATTGGGCAGGCCCGGAATCTTGTTGGTCCAGTAAATGCCCGACTTGCTATGATCATCATCGCGGCTGTAGTTCCAGTCTACAGTACGCTTCAGGTAAAACGTCGCGCAGCCGCCCGTCACCGTATCCAGCGCATATTGCGGCCAGTTTTCCATGTCCTCGATGCTCTGGAAGAACTGCAAAATCTGGGCGCCGCACAACTCGAAGCCGTCGCCGTCCGCGTAGCGGCCCAGCCGCACCCACGCCTTGGAGCGTTTCAGCGCGTCACTCTCGCCGCTCATCGTGACCGTACCCGTGATCGTGAAGCCAAAGCGATCGCCCGCGATCAGGCCACCCAGCGGCGCATCGTCAAACGATCGGAACTGCATCGGCCCGACCTGCGGCGAGCCGAGGATCGACACCAGCGGCTCCGGATCGGGATTCACCGCGTCGAGGAACGCGCCGATCGGATCGAGGAAGGCGGCGATCACTTCGCCCACTTTGCCGAAGTAGTCTTTGAGGAAACTCGTCACCAGTTTGACGATGGCGATGGCGATGGCGACGATCGTGCCGATGGGGAAGATGGTGGCGACCACAAACAACACGATCGCGATCGCAATCTCAAAGATCGCTTTGAGGATCACGCCGATGACGCCCAGCACGCTCAGATTCCCCGTGGCGATCTGCATAAACATATTGAACAGCGACGCGAACACGGTGATGATCAGGCCCACAAACGCGAGGTTGCCGCTGAGCGAAGCGAGCTCGCCCGTCACCGCCTTCAGCACTTCGCTGACGACCTGCGTGCCCTTCGTCACCAGAATTTGAATGGTGTTCCACAGTTCTTGAATCTTCTTGAAAATTTCCAGCAGGCGGTATAACACCTTAATCACGTCGCCGAGGAAATCCAGATCGATGATCGACGCCAGCCACGTCAGCACGTTGATGGCCGTCTGCGTGAACTCGACCAGCGAAGCAGGTGTGATCGATATATCGCCCGCGAAGAAATCCTTGAAGCCGCCCACCACGTCTTCGCCATAACCGACGATGGTGTTCCATTGATCCTCAAGCCACTGCCCCGGCCCGCCCGGATACTCCAGCACGCCTAAGAGGAAATCCACCACCTGTCTGAACTCGGACGGCAGGCCGTTGAGCAAGCCGTATTGATCGAGCAGGTTGAGGATGTCCGCGTAGAAGTTGGGATCGCTCAACGCATCGGTGATGTCCGTCAGGTTCAGATCGCCGATCGATTGCATGACGGTCTGACCTTGATGCCACACCGTCGTCGCCATCTCCAACACCGTCAGCGCGTCGTTGTAGTATTGCTCGATCTGGCCATAGATTTCGTCGAACTGCTTCTGGACATCCTTCAACACTTCGTCGAGGCCGAGCATCGTCCAGTCGCCGGCCATCGGCACGTAGGGCATCTCGCCCGCCGAAGCCACCAACAAACTGCCTGCCGTGGGATCGAACTTGTATGTCGCCAGTTTCAACGTGCGGCTGGTCGCTAATTGCTTGACGCACAGATTCATCGTCAGATCGTTGAAGTTGGCATCAGTCAACTCGTCCACATTCAGCGTAGCCGTGCGCTGTTCGGTGGCGAGGATCAACGTCGGTGTGAAGTTGTGGCTGGGATACAGGCTGTTGAGGATGCTGCGTGTCGTGGTCACGTTGACCTTCAACATCATCTCGTCGAGGTGGCGGAAGTTCTCCGGCTGCGAGACGCGGAAGGTGTGCGTGATGCCCCAGTGCTCGGTGATGGTGGCCGTGTTGCCCACGTTGAAGCGGTTGTAGACATCCGTAAGGCTCAAGCGCCCGCTCAGGTATTGCGCTTCGAGTCCGGCGCGCAGTAAAGCGATCGGGCCGGCGTCAAAGCGCTGCCCCGGCGTGGGAGACGCGCCCGCCACAATCGCCGACGCGCCTGCCTGCCGCGAGACGCGCACGCCCGTGATCATGTAGCCTTCGTCGTAGATGATCAACCCGTAATTGCCGGTGGGGCTGGCCGCCATCTCACCGGAAGTACCGCCCTCGACCGGGCGCAGGACATCGCCCTGCACCGCCCACTTCAGACGCATATCACGCCAGCGGACGATATTGTCGACGCTCGCGCGATCTTGAAAGACTTTGGCTTGCAGCGCGTAAATTTTGCCGCCGCGCTCCACGGGCACCAGCGGCAGGATCATCTGATACGACCCATCGCTGGCCTGCGTGGCGCTGATGCCGTAGCTCGTCATCGCCAGCACGCTGGGCAAGTCGCTGCCGTCGATCGTCACTTGCAGGAACGGCGCGATTTGCAGCAGGCCGCTCGTGCCGCTGATGTAGTTGTTTTGAATCATGCCCTGATCGTCTTGCGGCCATTCCAGCGCGGATTTATAGGCATATTGCAGATGCACGGCCTCCAGCGGGCGCACTTGCACTTCGTAGTAATACACTTCGCGCGGCGCGCCGATATAGTTGCCGTCCAGCATCTCGAACGTCATGTTCGCACCGTCGATGCGCGTGGTGTAAGCGTCGTCGGTGGTGTTGCGTTTGCCGCCCAACTCATCGGACTTGGAAAACGGCGACATATCCAGCGAGTCCGGCACGTTGTCGCTGTCGTTGTCATCCGACCATGCATACGGGCGCGGCTGGCTCTCCGTGAACTCACACTGGCCGTGATCGAACTCGTCGCCGTCGCGGATACCGTCGCTGTTGCTGTCGGGGTTCAGCGGATCGGTCTCGACCTGCTTGATGCTTTGACCATAGGTGCAATCGTGGCCCAACACTTCCTCGTTGTCATCGAGTCCATCAAGATCGCTGTCTTTCGCAAACGGATTCGTGCCCAACTTCAATTCGTAACCATTGGGCAAACCATCGCCGTCTTCGTCTTGAAAGTCGATCAGATCGGTGGCAGCCTGCGCGATTTTCTCCTGCTGACGTTGCCCCAACTGCCGCGCATTGATCAACATCGAATCCAGCGCGCTCTGCTCAACCGATTGTTCCTCAACCCCTAACGCTTGATCGGGTGCAGCGGCGTACACCGTGCTTGGCGCGATCATGCCCACGATCAACACGCTCACGATGGTGGCATTCAACTTGCGACTTACCCGTGAACGTGTGATCAAAAATCCGCTCAACGCCACAATCGATAAGCTCAGCAACGCCAGCCCGATTGTCTCCGGCAGCGACGACGCGAGCGGCACCGCTTTCGGATCGATCGGCGCGGCGGGGGTCTGGGTCAGCGGCGTCAAGTTTGGATCGAACTGTGTTGCGGGAAATTGTTCACCGAAGGAGGAGTACATCGCGG
Source organism: Thermoflexales bacterium (assembly GCA_030834835.1). Taxonomy (GTDB): domain Bacteria; phylum Chloroflexota; class Anaerolineae; order Fen-1058; family Fen-1058; genus JAGOBP01. The sequence continues at coordinate 5,490 of JAUQXD010000553.1, forward strand.
TGCTGACGGCGTGTGCGTTGAAACCTTCCCGCCCGCCGCGCTGAAACGCCAGATCGAGTTTGAGCCGTTCGGGCAGACCCGTCGGCGCGATCCACAACTCGCCGGCGCCGCCATATTGCAGGCCGTTGACCAGCAGCATGGTCCACGTCTTCTCGTCGAGTTGACCTTGCTGTTGCAGCATGAAGGCCAGCACGTCGCGGCTGTCCAGTGTAAACGCCACGCGTTCGAAACTGCCGCCCAGCGTTTCAGCCGGATCAAGCCGCTGGATGTTCTTCGCCACCGACAGCATCATCAGGCCGTCGCCCGTCAGCCCCGGCGTCGAGGCAAAGTCGTTGAGCTTGATCCATTGATCGTGCTGGCGCTCAAACACGTTGCCGTCGGCAATCAACATCTCTTTGCCGTTCGACGGGGATAGATCGGCTTGAGGTTGACGCCCCTTGAACGAGCCATCGGTCAACGACAGCCGTGCATGACTCGCATCGCGCACCAGCGCTTCCACGCGCAGGCTCGACGCTTGCTCGGCGGGCGCGGTCTTGTCCCCGAAGACCGGCCTCGGCACGAACACCGTCTGCTGCACGTCGATGCCCACGCGATAACTGCCCACCGCACGTGCCTGTTCCAGCGCAGCGCGCAGCGCATCCTCAGCGGATGGTTGTTGCGCGGACGCGCGCGGCTGCGCGAGCGTGGTCAAGACCAACAACAACCCAACGCTCAATACCAACGTCAACATCAATCGTCGAGTGCGATTCATGGCTTCCTCCCTTTGAGAGCTGTGATGAGTGCAGTATAGGGGTCAACCGGCCACATCGTCATGTACCGAAAGACACATCCGGTGGTTGATTTGACCCTTATGAGAAACACTCACGCTCAACGTCGCGCGGCTGGCTGGACCGCGCGGAGCGGGCGCCTCTCACTCCCGGCCCGTTCCCCTTCTCCCGACATCGTGCTGTTCGATGTCGGGAGAAGGG
>JAUQXD010000554.1 GCA_030834835.1 Thermoflexales bacterium
TGGACGGGCCGCTGCTCATCGCCAACGATCCCTATCACGGCGTGCGCTACGATGGCGCGCGGCTAATGCTGCCGGATGCGCCGGGGCTGGGCGTCAGTTGATCGGTGATTGGTAACTGGTCAACTGGTACCTGGTGATCGGTAACTGGTGATCGGTTCACCAGTTGACCGATTACCTTGACAATGTTAAATTCGGCGGTGATACGTCATTGCGAGCGCTTTTTGCGAAGCAATCTCAGCCTCGACCAACACGAGATTGCTTCGTCGCAAACCGCGCTCCTCGCAATGACGCCCTAACCTAATACTACAACGACACTTCGTATTACTACGACGTTTCGAAGCCAAGTGCAAGACCAAAAACACGGCGTTTTTGCAAGTCTTCTAGCGCTCAAAACGTCGTAGTAATGTAAAACGTCGTTGTAGTACTAACATTGTCAAGCTACTCTCGAAACACGAGGCGGCTGTGCCCGATCAAGCCACGATTCTGATAGTTGACGACGATAAGAACATCGCCGGTTTTCTCAGCGAGTTGCTGACGAATGCCGGCTATGCGGCGCGTGTGGCGCGCGGCGGCCAGGAAGCGCTCGATCGGCTGGCGTCGCCCGAGCGGGACGAGATCGATCTGGTGCTGCTGGATGTGATGATGCCGGATCTGGACGGGTTTACGGCGCTGCAGCGACTGCGCGCCGCGCCCCGCACTGAGCATCTGATCGTCGTGATGCTGACGGGCCGCGACAACCCCATCGAGAAAACGCGCGGCCTGCAACTGGGCGCGGACGATTACATCGCCAAGCCGTTTGACGCGAACGAACTGCTGGCGCGCGTCAACTCCATGCTGCGGCTGCATCGCGCCGAGCAAAGTTTGTGGATGCGCAATCAGGCGCTGGCGGCGCTGAACGCGGTCGCGCAGACGATCGGTCGGGCGGTGGAATTGCCGGACGTGTTGAACTCGGCGCTCGATCAGGTGCTGGCGTCACTCGATCTGAGCGCAGGCTTTATCACGCTGCGCGTGCCCAACGGCCGGCAGCACATCGCCGCGCAGCGCTGGCCGACGGCGGATGTGGCGCGCGATTTGCTCATCGCCGAGCAGGTGGCGCAGACTGGCGAGGCGCAGCTGTATCGATGCTCGCCGCCGGCGCGAACGGATGAATATGCCGCCGCCTGCGTGCCGCTGATCAGCCGCAATCGCGTGCTGGGCACGTTAATCGTGGCGAGTCTGCCGTCCGACAGCAGCGAGACGCTGAACCTGCTGGCATCGATCGGCAATCAGATTGGCGCGGCGGTGGAGCGGGCCAGGCTGTATCACGACGCGCAGCAGCGCAGCGAAGATCTGGCCGTGCTCAACGAGATCACGCGCGCGGTCACGTCGTCGCTGGAACTCGATCGGGTGTTGACGATGTCGCTGCACAGCATCCGTCAGACCTTGCACGTCGAGGCGGGGTCACTGGTCTTGTTTGATTCCGACACGGGCGAACTGCAATTTCGCAATACGCTGGACGCGGTGGAGGCGTGGATTCGCGCGGATGCCGATCAAATCGGCGGCGGCATTATCGGTCGATTAACGGCCACGCCTGAACCCGTGGTCGCGAATGACCCGCAGCCCGATCGGTTGCCGTATGAACTGCGCGTGCGCAATCTGCTGGCGGTGCCGTTGATCGTGAAGAACCGCGTGCTGGGCGCGATTATCGTGTTGAATCGCGACGAAGGCGCCTTCACCAGCGACGATCTGGAACTGCTGCAATTTCTGGCGGCGGCGGTGGCGGTGGCGACGGAAAACGCGCGGTTGTACGGCGAGCTGGCCGACTTTGCAGGCGAGTTGGAACGGTCGCAAACGCAGTTGATTCAGGCGGAGAAGCTGGCGGCCACCGGCCGGCTGGCGGCGTCGATCGCGCACGAGATCAACAATCCACTGCAGGCCATTCACAACTGCCTGTATCTGGTACTGACACGGCCGTTGACCGACGAGAAGAAACAGCACTATCTGAGCATGGCGCAAGACGAGACCGAGCGGCTGATTACGCTGGTCCAGCGGACGCTGGAGTTCTATCGGCCGTCCAAGGGCCGTGCGGCGGCGACCGATGTCAATCACCTGATCGAGAACGTGCTGGCGCTGTCGAATAAACGCCTGGAGCATGGTCACATTCAAGTCCAGACGCAGCTGCAAGCGAATTTGCCGCCGATTGTGGGTGTGCCCGATCAACTGACGCAAGTGCTGCTCAACCTGGTCATCAACGCGATTGAGGCCATGCCGGACGGCGGCGAGTTGAGCCTGAGCTCGGCGGCGCATGAGGGCTGGCTGCGCATCGCTGTGCACGACACCGGGCCAGGCATCAGCCCCGATGAAGCCGCCAAGATTTTCGAGCCGTTCTATACCACGAAGACGACGGGCACCGGTTTAGGTTTGGCGGTCAGCTATGGTATCATCCAACGACATGGCGGCCGCATCACGGTGAGCGGCGCGCCCAACGCCGGCACGACGTTTACCATTGCGCTGCCACTGGATCGACAGACGGTGGATGAGTAGGCCTGTCAACTGGTGAACTGGTCAATCGGTAAGTTGGTAGATTGGTAAATGAGTAGATTGGTAGATTGGACAACTTGTTGACGGGAAGTCTGATCGATCGACCAATTGACCGAATAACCAATTGACCGATTAACGGATTGACCGATTACCAATCACCCAACGGACGAACTATGCCCAATCAAAGCCCCATCCCGCATATTCTGGTGGTCGACGACGAACGCGCGATGCGCGAATCGTTGCAAGAGATTCTGGAGCAAGAGGGCTGTCAGGTCTCACTGGCCGACTGCGGCGAAACGGCGCTGGAACTGCTGACGCAAACGTCGATCGATCTGATGCTGCTCGACCTCAGGATGAAGGGCATGGATGGCTTGCAAGTGACCGAAGCGGCCCGGCAGCTGTCACCGGACACCGTCATCGTGATGTTGACGGCGCACGGCACGCTGGAATCGGCCATTGCCGCCATGCGGCGCGGCGCGTTTGATTATCTGCTCAAGCCGGCGGACGTGGGCGACATCATCGCCAGTGTGCAGCGCGGCCTGAGCCATCGCGCCCAGATGCTACGCCAGCGCGATCTGGTGGGTTTGATGCAGCGCGCGATCGTGGAATTACAGCCGCCGCCGGGCGCGTCCACTCCGCAGGCGCCGGCCGAACGCCACTTGAAACTGCGCGGCATCAACCTCGATCTGCAGCGGCACATCGCGGTGGCCAATGAGCAGACGCTGGATTTGACGCTGACTGAATTCAAGATGCTGGCGTACTTAATGGAACATCCCGATCAGGTGATCTCGCCGCGTGAACTGGTCGCGGCCGTGCAGGGCTATGATGCCGATGAGCACGAAGCGCGCGCGATCGTGCGGGTGCACATCCGGCGGCTGCGCCAGAAGATCGAGCCTGATCCCGATCAACCCATCTTCGTGCTCAATGTGCGCGGCGTCGGTTATCTGTTCGCGGCCAGCGCCCCCCTCGTCACCTAATCGTAACTCGATAGAAACGCGGCGGCAATTCATTCCGTGTTATGCTTAGGCCGGTAGTCAATGGCCCGGAGCCTGCACGGTGACGAAGAATATCCTCATTGTCGACGACGAACCCGCTGTCGGTGTTTCACTCAAAGCCAGCCTCGAATCCCTGGGGGCGGACTACGCCGTGTCGCATGTCTTATCGGCCGAAGCCGCCTTATCGGCGCTGGCGCGCGATCCGATCGATCTAATTGTCAGCGATCTGCGAATGCCTGGCATGACGGGTCTGGAACTATTGACCCGTGTGCGGCACACTCAACCCCAATTGCCCACCATCCTGATCACGGCGTATGGCTCAGCGGATGTGATAGCGGCCAGTCAACAGCTGCAGATCACGCGTTATTTTGCCAAGCCGTTCCGAACCGAAGAATTTGTGCAGGCCGTGCAAGAGGTGTTGACGTCGTCGCCTGGCGGGCCGCCGCTGACGGACAAAAAATTGGAGCGCATGGTTCAACGCCTGCGCGATTTGCGCTTTGAGGCCTCGGTGTACAGTATCCTGTTGGCCGACACGAACGGCGCGTTGTGGGCGAAAGTAGGCGCGACCGACGGCTTTGATGCGGCCGAACTGATTGAACTCCTGCGCGGCGGTTTTGAAGCGCCGGCCGCGCTGGCCCGGCAGTGGCACGAGGAGCGGGCGTTTAACCTGATGTATCACGAGGGTGTGCGGTTTGATGTGTATGCCGCCAACATCGACGCGCGCCTGTTTGTGGTGACGGTGTTCGATCGGCGACAGGGGCCAACGCGCATCGGTGTCGTGTGGCTGTATTTGAAGCGGGCGATTCTTGACCTGCAGAATGTGCTGGTGCGCGCCGATGACAGTGTGCTGCCGGCAGCCGGCGACGCGCTGGAGCGCTAGATTGATCGGATGCAAGAAAAATCGGTCGGGCTGTTTCAGCGCCGACCGATTCTGATTAACCGCCGATTTGCGACATCACCCGATCGAGCGGGATCACTCCATCGGGCAGGCCGTGGCCCCAGGGCTTGCGCCAGATCAAACTGCGAATCAACTTCTCCAGATCGGCGTCGCTTGCACCATTACGCATCGGCGCCAACAGATCGCCTTCGTCGTCGCGCAGTAGACACAACCGCAGTCTGCCATCGGCCGTGAGGCGTGAGCGGGTGCACGACGCACAGAAGGGATTAGTGATGGTGCTGATGAAGCCGATCGCGGCGAGCGATCCCGGCAGCCGATAGAGCCGCGCTTCCCCATCGAGTTTGCCGTCATCGACGGGCATGAGCCGTCCCAATTCGGCCTCGATGCGCTGGATGATCTCGGCTTGCGAAACGACGGCGTCTTGCGCAAAATGCGCCACTTCGCCAAAGGGCATCATCTCGATGAAGCGCACCTGCCAGGGATGCGCCAGCGTGAGGCGGGCCAATCCTACC
>JAUQXD010000054.1 GCA_030834835.1 Thermoflexales bacterium
CATAAAAGACGGGCGTCGAATGCTTGCGGCGATGTCGCTTAGTAACCCCAGTCGCGCAGGTAATTAAAATCGATGCCGACGGTGCGCTTGCTGAGTTTGGCGATGAGCGGGTTGCGCCGCTTGAAGTGCATCGTGCGGATCAACCGCCACACCCGATCGACATACGCCCGATCGAAGCCCGCGTCCACCGCGTCGTCGATCGTGTAGCGTTCATCGACCAACAGGTAGAGCAGTTGATCGACCTCGGCATAGGTCAACCCCATTTCGGCTTCGTCGGTCTGGCCCAGCCACAAATCGGCTGAAGGCGGCTTGTCGATGATGGGCTGCGGCACGCCCAGCGCGCGCGCCAACTGCCGCACCTGTGTTTTGTACAGATCGCCGATCGGGTTGAGGGCCGACGCCATATCACCGAACAGCGTGCCATAGCCGAGCAACAACTCGGTCTTATTGCTGGTGCCCACCACCAGCGCGCGATGTGCCGCCGATCGATCGAACAACACGATCATGCGGGCGCGTGCCATGACATTGCCCTTGCGTTTGTCGGTGATGCCCGGCGTCCGATCGATCAGTGGATCGACCATGTCCGTGATGTCCACCGTCTCGCTGTTGATCTTCAGATCGTCGATGATCAACTGCGCGTGATCGAGGCTGTCCTGCGACGACGTGCGATACGGCAGGCGCACCGCGTAGACGTTGTGCGCACCGATGGCTTTGGCAACTAAGTAACAGGCCACTGCGGAATCGATGCCGCCCGACAGACCGAGGACGGCATGTTCGATGCCTACTTTGCGAATCTCGTCGCGCAGAAAGGTCTTTAGAACCGTCGTCGCCAGCTCGGGATGAATGTCCAGTTTGGAAGTGAGGTCAGGTGGGGTCATGGTTAGCTCTGGGCGTTGGATGTTGGAAATTGGATGTTGGAGGTGCGAGCACCGATCTAGCCTCTAATCTCCAACTTCTAACTTCTAGTCGCAATGCGCTGCAATTCCCGTAACGTCATTTCGGGCCGCTCGTCGCGCAACAAGGGAATGCGTTTGCGCGTGCGCGTGACCTGCGCCAGATCGATCGAGGTGACGGTCAGCGCTTCTTCGAAATAGGGCGCTTGCATCACCAGTTCACCATCGGGATCGTAGATGGTGGAGCCGCCCCAGAAGTTCATGCCATCTTCAAAGCCCACGCGATTCGAATGAACCACGTAGCTGCCAAACAGCGCCGCGTAAGACTTGTTGACGGTTTCGACGAAATTCGACGAGCTAAGCCGCGCATCAGCTGTGAGACCGCGCCCCGGACTGGCCGAGGTGAGCAGCAACACATCCGCCCCATCGAGCCAGGCCAGATAGGGCGGGCTGGCGTGCCAGAAATCTTCGCAGATCAAAATCGCCATGCGGCCAAAGCGCGTGTCGAAAGCACGGACACTGTCGCCCATGTCAAAGTAACGCCCTTCGTCAAACAGGCCGTAAGTGGGCAGGTAAACCTTACGGTGAACGTGAACGATCTTGCCTTTAGACAGATACGCGCCAGACGTAAAATACCGGCCACGCTCGTCGATCTCGGCAAAGCCCACCACCAGGTCCAAACGCTGACTGGCCTCCAGCATCGTGCTGATGAGCGGATCAGACGGCGAGGCGGCATGCGCCACATCGCCCACCGCATCCTGCAACGTGTAGCCGGTCAACGACAGCTCGGGAAAGACCAGCAGATCGACTTTCTGAACGGCGGCCCGCTCGACGAATTGCAGGTGCAGTTCGCAATTCGATCGGACATCGGCCAGTTTAGGGCTAATCTGCGCGAGACCTACGTTTATTTTCATGGGTAAACTCGGCCAGAAGTTATTTAGTGTAAATCAGACACTAATAGTGTACCGCCAGATGGTTTCGTTGTCAAGCAGCTATTTCTGATCAGGCAGCGTAAACCAGAAGGTCGCACCCTGCCCCGGCTCGGAATCGGCGCCCACCTGTCCGCCATGCGCTTCGACGATGCGGCGCACGATGGCCAGTCCCAGCCCCACACTCTTCTCGCCGCCCGTCGGCCGGGCTGACAGTCGCGCGAAATCTTGAAAGAGCCGCTGTCTATCGGCGGGCGTCAGGCCGGGGCCTTGATCCTTTACGGCGATCCGCCAACCCCGATCGAAACGCTGCATCTCCACGCGCACCAGACTGCCCGGCGGTGAATATTTGACGGCATTCGAGATGAGATTATCGATCACCTGGCGCAGCCGCAGCGGATCGGCATGGACCTGGCCGGGTGCAGCAGGTTGCAGCTGAACGCGCGTGCCCTTGGGCGTGGCGACTAGCGCGTGCCACTTCACCGCCTCTTCCAACAAGGCCGCCAGATCGATCGAGGTCTCTTCCAGGCTTAAGTTACCGCTCTCGATCTGCGAAACATCCAGCAGATCATTCAACAGCGTCAACATGTGCCCGGTATGGCGCAGAATATCCTGCGTAAATTTGGTCTGCTGCTCGCGGGGCAGCTCTGTTTCGGAATCGAGCAACAATTCGGCCGTCATCTGGATCAGGCCGATCGGGCTGCGCAGGTCGTGCGCGGCAATGCCCAGGAAAGCGTTCTTCAACTCGTTCAAATGGCGCAACTCGTCGTTGCGCTGCTCGATAGCCGTTTTCTGCACGGCAATTTCAGACACCAGCCGGCCCTTCTCCACGATGACGGATAACTGCTCGGCGATGTGTCGAAAGGTATCAACGTGGGCGGCGTCGTAAGCGTGAGGGCGGGCGCTGGAAAAGAAGATAAAGCCAATCGGCACGCCATTGGCAATCAACGGGCACGTCAACGACGATTTCAGGCCCTCGGCCACGATGAGGCGAGTCGATTCCGATGAAGGCTTCGCGGCCAGGTAAGCGGGCAGATCGTTGAGGATGCGCGGCTGGCCCGTGCGCAGAATCACTTCCAGGCTGCTGCCGGCCAGCGGCTGCGTGAAGTTGCGATTGATCTTTAACACAGGGAGGTCGCTGCGCGCCCAGCGCGCCCGAACCTGTTGCCCGTTCTCTTCCAGCAGCGCCAGCCCGATGCGATCGTAGGGAATGACTTCGCGGAAATCTTGAAACACATTATCGAGCACATCGTCCAGCAAGAGACCGGCATTGATGCGCGCGGTGATTCGTTCCAACTGCTGCACTTCACGATAGCGAGATTCCAGTGCGCGCGCCAGATCGCGCAGCGCCGTGCCCAGGCGGCCAATCTCGTCCGGCGGCGTGGTCGGAACTTCCAGATCGAATTGCCCCTGCTTCATTTGCTCGGCAGCCGCGATGTAGCGCGGAATGCGAGCGTCAGGCGGCGGGGAGTCGTCCATGTGCATCCTTTCGACGGGCACTGATCGACCCGCGCAGTAACTGGCTCAGACCGGCGATCACCAACACTGCATCGAAGAGTTGATCGACGCGCCAACCGCTCAACAACGGCACATCATCGGCGCGCGTGAAACCAATCGCGAAAGCACCCAGACTATAAACCGCGAGGCATAACCAGAAGCGAGTCCCGGCCGGCCAGTCGTGGCGGCGGGCCGAGTATCGGCGCGTCAATAGCAGCCCCACCGCCAGCAGACCGCTCCACGCCGCCCCCATTAACTGAGTGGGCCAGCGCGGATTGACCAGTCCGTACAGGTCCGGTTGATCGACCGCCAACCAGAAGAACGCATCACCGGGATACAATTCGCGGCCATAGGCCGCCGCCGAGAAATAGCTGCCCAGCCAGCCAAAGGCCAGCCCGATCGGCAGCGCCAGCGCGAACGTGTCCAGCAGTTCGATCGGGCGGCGATCACTCAGGCGATGGGCGATCAGCCACGCTCCGATCGAGCCGCCGATCAATCCGGCGTGCCAGCTCAAGCCGCCTTCCCACACTTCCAGAATTTCGAGGGGATGCTGCTGAAAGTAAGTCCAGTTGAGCGCGGCATAGCCCAATCGGGCGGCTACCACGCCGAGCGTGAGCGCGGCCAGCGCCGCGTCGAGCCAGACGGCCGATCGGATGTGGCACGCGCGCGCTTCCAGTCCCACGACCATCAACGCGAGGAACAACCCCAGGCTTAAGCACGCGGCATACACGCTGATCGACCAATTCCCCCACTGCACCAAAATCGGCGACATGCGCAAAAGTATATCACACCCACCGCAGCCGTGTGTTTGACGCGCCTCAGTCGGTCGGTTATACTCGGCGCACTTTGATGCAACGTAGATACCCTATGACTAAACGGATTTCATGTCTATTGATCTGGCTCGTGATCAGCGTACTCGGCATGACGGCCTGTGCGCCGGCCGATTCGCCGCCGACCGCGCCAGTGCGGCCCGAAGGCCAGGAGATCGTCGTCTGGCACTCGTACGAAGGCGCTTTGCGCGAAGCGCTGTTGACGCAGATCGACGAGTTCAACGCCACCAATCCCTGGCGCGTGGTCATCGTGCCGGAATTTCACGGCAGCGCGACGCAGCTGGGCGTCAGGATCAAAACCGCCGTCGATAACGGCAGCGCGCCCGATCTGGTCATTCGCCCCTCGGCGGTGGGCTGGTCGCTGGGCAGCGCCGTGGTGCCGATGCAGCAGTTTGCC
>JAUQXD010000555.1 GCA_030834835.1 Thermoflexales bacterium
GGGCCTCTACGCGCGCAATGCAATCGTGACCCTGGACAACAACAGCCAGATCATCAGCAACACGGCCGGTACGGCCGGCGGTGGTGTGCGGTTATTCGGTGGCACACTCAACGTCACGAACGGATCGTCACTCATCAACAACCAGGCGTTGACCGGACAGGGTGGCGCGATCGCCGCCACGTCTGATGTGGCCATATCCGATATCAATCTCTCGAACGCTACGCTACAAAACAACACGGCAGCGACGGACGGCGGCGCGATCTATCTGAACGCGGGCACCCTGGATTTTACCGGCTGGTGGGTGCTGCGTGACAACATCACCGGGGGGAATGGCGGCGCGGTGGCGGTGGCGGGGACGGGCGTCGCTAACTTTCACGCCAGCGGCGCCGGAAGTTCCATACTCTATAACCAGGCTGGCGGGAACGGCGGCGCACTATCCGTGCACAATGCCTCTACATTGCAACTGTACTCCAGTAACGGCTATCTCTTGAGTCTCAGCGGCAATCAGGCCAGCGGGCACGGCGGCGCGGCTTTCGCCGATAACGGGGCGTTCTTTGATGTGTATGGCCGGTTGGTTGTCACTGCCAACAGCGCCGGTGGAAATGGCGGCGCGTTTTATCTGTCTGGCGGTTCGAAGGTGGGGTTGGATGATTACGCCGCTGACGTTCCGGAACTGCGGACAAACTGGGCGCAGAACGGCGGCGCGATTTATGCCCAGTCCAGTCCGCAAGTCGAGTGCGACGGGGCCGTGTTCGGCGACGCTGCCGACGGCAACCACGCCACGGCGGGCAGCGGCGGCGCGATTTTCTTGAGTGGCAGTACGTTGAACGCGGACAACTGCATCTTCCGCCATAACCGGGCCACGCAGAACGGCGGCGCGATTGCCGCGTACACGTCCACGGTCACGATCAACGCCACCTATGCCACGGCCCTGGCTGCGACGCAAGCCGATCGTCTCAATCCGAGCATGCCGCAAGCGACCGGGTGCGATCCGCTGGCCGGTCAGTGCAGCGCCTTTTACAGCAACACCGCCGACAGTGATGCGAACAACTCTGGCAGCGGCGGCGCGCTTTATCTCAACGCTGGCTCACTAAACGTGGAACACACCTACCTGCACCGCAACCGCGCGCTGGCCGGTGGGGCCATCTTCCAGGATGGCGCAGGGGCCGTGGCCCAAGTCAAGAACACCCTGGTCTACAGCAACACGTCAACGGCCAGTCTGGGCGCGGGTATCCGCGTCCAGAACGGCGCTTTCACCGTGACGCACGTGACGCTTGCTTACAATGCCGGCGCGTCCGGCTACTCGCTGGCTGCAAGCGGATCGGGAGCAGCGCACAACAGCATCGCCTGGGGCAATGACACCGGTTTCTATCTCTACGGCGGCAGCACGTTTACATCAACGTGTACTATCGATCAAAGCAGCAACGCCGGCCCGGCGACGAATCCGCAGTTCGTCGCGCCCGGCGCGGGCGAGGATTATCACCTGCATGGCGGTTCGCCCGCGGTGAATGCCTGCGCGACCGGCCGGGCGCGCGATCTCGATAATGTGGCCCGGCCCTTCGGTTCGCTGTTTGACATGGGCGCGTTTGAGCAACACCAGTACGACCTCTATTTGCCGTTGATTCGACGCTGACGTTACCGGACACACAGGCCGGACTGGTGCGAGGTTTGAGGCAGTGCCCTCAACCTCGCACCAGTTCGGTCACTGCGCCCAAATCTAAATCACCTTTGCCCTGCAGCATCGCCAATCGATACACTTCGCGCGCGGCGGCGACCATCGGCATAGGCACGCCCAGTTCATCGGCGGCGCGCAAGGCATAGGTCAGGTCTTTGTGCATCCACCGCAGCGCAAAGTTCACCTGATCGTGTTTGCGATCGATCACGTTCTGGAGTTTGCCCTTCACCATCGGGCTGGCGGCTGCGCCCGACGTTACTGCCTGCGCCACGGTCTGCATCTTCAAGCCCGCGCGTTCCGCCAGAGCGATCCCCTCGCCTAACGCCAGCAGATGCAACGCCCCTTGCAGATTGTTGATCAACTTGTACGTCGCACCCGAAGCGGGTGGCCCGAAGTGCATCAGGTTCGTCGCAAAGGCTGATAGCACGGGGCGCGCGATGTCGAGGGCGGCGTCATCGGCGCCGATGAACAACGTCAACGTGCCTGCCTCCGCGACGGGTTTGCTGCCGCCCAATGGCGCGTCGATGAAAGCCACGTTGTAATCGCGGGCGTAAGCGTGCAGCTGTCGAATCCAATCGAGTGACAGCGTACCGCACTCGATCGCCACCGCGTTCGATCGGAGCGCGGGTAATGCCCCCTGTGCGCTCAACCACACTTCGCGCGACGCCTCATCATCACTGACCACGCTGATGATCACGTCGGCCTGAGCGGCGGCCTCTGCGGGCGAGGCTGCCCACTGCGCGCCTGCTTCCAGGATCGAAGCCGCCTTCTCTTTTGTACGATTGTAGACCGTCAGCGGAAAACCCGCCTTTAAGATGTTGCGAGCAATGCCGCTGCCCATGAGGCCCAGACCCAACAGTGAAACGTTTGTCATCTCGATACCTCGTCCCTTGAGTTGGGCGCTATTTTAACACGATGACATCCCCCTCAGGCCCGACCAGCCTGCTCGCTGACTGCCATGTAGTACAATCGTTTTAACAGGTGCACTACACCTTAATAGTGCTCGTCGAGGCCATCGACGGGTTGCCAGGGGAGGCAAAATGAATCACTCGCGTTCACGGATTGTGATCGGTTGTGCGATGGGGGTATTACTCGCCATCAGCGTATTCGCTCTGGCCCGGCCTGCTGAAAGCCTGGCCGATGACCAACCAGCCGCGATGATGCCGGCCGTTCCGGCCGTGCCGGCTGTGCCCGCCGCGCCGGTAGGCGCCGGGTTTACCTATCAGGGGCGCTTGATGGTCGGCGGCGCTCCGGCCAGCGGCCCATACGATTTTGTGTTCAAGCTCTACGATGCGGCCCTGGTCGGCAATCAAGTGGGCGTCACCGTAACCGTCGCCGATCTGGCCGTCGTCAGCGGCCTGTTCACGGCCAAACTTGACTTTGGCAGCGGCGCGTTTGGCGGCGGGGCGCGCTGGCTGGACATCGCCATTCGCGCCGGCGCCAGCGCGGGTGACTACACAACTCTCACGCCGCGCCAGGAACTCAGCCCGGCTCCGTACGCCAGCGCTATGCCCAACGTGTACACTGACGAGGGCGCCAACTTTGTCGGTGTGGGCCGCAACTTCCGCATTTCCGGCAACGAAGTCTTCGGCGTCCGTTACACCGGCAGTGCAAATCAGTACGGTGGCATGTACGTGGAAACGTCGGATGCCGGTGGCTGGCCCTTTTACGGATACGCGACCAACGGCTCATTCCGGGCCTGGACTTACTACGATGGCACAACCGGCGATTGGCACCTGTACAACGCCGGTATCCGATTGTCCGTGCCCAACGAAGGCGGTCTGCGCATCGGCCCCGCGGCTGATTACAGCCTGGTGATCAGCAATACCACTGGCAGCGACGGCATCCGCGTCCTCAAGACGGGCGATGACAGCATCCAGATCGGCAGCCCGCCGGACGTCGCCAATTACGGCGTCTACATCCCCAGCCCTGGTGTATCCACTTATGGGTTGTGGTCGAATACAGCCAATGCTTCGGGCGAATGGGCGTTGTTTACAGTCGATAACATTCAAGCCGGCAACGTTTTAGCGCATGCCTACTCACTGGTGGCTAAAGTCAGCGGCCCGGACGCGCTCACCGCCGGCGACGTGGTCGCGGTGACCGGCCTGGCCGAGCCGGTGCCGGGCGGTCACGCCGATTTGCCGCTGGTGCGACTGGCGAATGGCACGCAATATACGGGTGTGATCGGCGTCGTTCACAATCGCATGGTCTGGGAACCTGCGCCCGGCAAAGACGAGTACAGCCTGCACAGCGGCGATGGGCCTGCGAAACCCGGCGACTACGTCTCGCTGATCATTTACGGGGTGGCGCAAGTCAAGGTCGATGCCAAAGCCAACCTCAAGGCGGGCGATCGACTGACCGCCTCAAGCCTGGCGGGTCAGGCTCGCGCTCTGCAGACGCGCACGCTGGACGGCATGCTGATTACTGAGGGGGCGCCGGTGATCGGTATTGTTCTTGACGCGCCGACGACCGATCGGGCGACGATCCCGGTCTTTGTGACGCTGCGGTAGGAGGTCAACATGCGCCGAATCTTGATCCTCACAATCACATTCAGCGTTTGTCTGATCGCCGCCACAACGCTGGTGGCCGCACCCGATAGTCCGTCTGACGCCTATTCGATCCCGTGGTGGACCGTCGCTGGTGGCGGGGGCAATAGCCAGGGTGGGCCGTACGCACTCGGCGGGACGGTCGGGCAGGCCGACGCGCAAACATCGTCCGGCGGGGCATATCTGGTGACCGGCGGGTTCTGGAATGAGACCATCCGGCCGGGCTATCGGCTTTACTTGCCGCTTGTCCGGAAGTAGAGTGGGCCGCTTGCCTCATCCCGCGAAGCTCCCCTCTCCCGAAATCATCCTTTCGATTTTGGGAGAGGGGTTGGGGGTCGAAGATGCCGCGCGCCTCTGGCGGCGTGAGGCGTTGTCACTCAAACTTGAAGCGCCACACGGCCAAGCCAAAGAACGCGATGGCATACGCCAGCAATATCCCGGCGGGCAGAAGCACCGATTGGACACCCAGCCCGCGTACGACGACGTTTTGCAGGCCGTCCATGGCCCATGCGGCGGGCGTCAGGTGGCCGATCGTGTTGAAGGCCGGGCCGGTCACTTCCAGCGGAAACCACGCACCGCCCAGTGCCGTGAAGAGGAACATCGCAATCAGTGCGAACAAGACTACTTGCTCTTCGCCTTTCGCGATGGTGCTGACGAACAACCCCAGCGCCGAGACCCACGCGGCCAGCGCCACGACCACCAACAACACGGCCAGCGGCTCACGCAGATAGTTCACGCCGAACAAGAATTGGCCGACCAACACCAGCAGCGTCACTTGCATCAAGACCAGTCCGAACATCGCCAGGAAGTGCCCCGCGATGATCTCCCAGCGCTTCATCGACGTGGTGAGCAGGCGCGACAACGTGCGCGTCTTGCGCTCCAGCACCAGGATGCTGGCCGAAGTCACCAATCCCATGATGGCAAACTGCACGATCATGCCCGGCGACGATTGCGCGAAGCCGTTAGCGCTCTTCGTTTCCTCTTTCAGAGCGGTGGCTTTCTCGACCGTGACGGTGACGGGCGAATCGCTCCACGCTTTCGCGGCGCGTATCGTGGCGGCTTGTTGTGCGGCCTGCCGCGCTGACTCCGAATCGAACGCTTTGATCGACGCGATCTGATCGACGCCGATTTCGGCGATCTTAACCGCGCCCATCACGCGCCCCAGCGAAGTCTGCACCGCATTGCGGACGGTGTGACCGGACGTGACATTCATATCCGTCACCATCGTCACGTTCAGGTCATCCGCCGCTCGGCTGCCGAAGCCCGCCGGCACGATCACGACGCCCGCCAGTTTGTTCTGCTTCACCTGTGCGTCAACCTGGACAATAGCCTCGCCCGTCAACACTTCGGGCCGCACTACCGTCGAGGCTTGCAGCAGGGTGTAGAACTCGCCGCTCAACGCGCTCTGATCCTGATCGACGAAGCCGATGGGCAGGCGCGGATCAGATTCGCCGCCGCCCTGATTGAACGCGAAGCCCATGAAGGCGGTGAACACGATCGGCATGATGACCAGGAAGATCGCCGCCTGTTTCTCGCGCAGAATTTGCTGCCAGTCTTTGAGTGCTAAATCAAGGATACGCATGTCCAATCTCCAATTTCCAACGTCCAACTTCCAATTTAGGCATATCGATGCTGGAAGCGGCGCACGCCCAGCGTAAAGAACACCGCGCCGATGGCGAGCACCACCAGCACGATGGGCAGCACATCGCTCAACGTGCCGCCCTTCAGTGTTACGTCCCACGCTTTCAGCACCCAACCCTGCGGTGTGATCAAGTTGATGGTCTTGAACGCATCCGGCATCGGCACGGCCACGGTGAACAGCCCGCCCAGCATCCCGGCGGCCGTCAGTGCGCCGCCCAGCACCATGCCGCTTTGTTTTTGATTCCTGACAAACGACATCAAGAAGAGGCCAAAGCCCGTCGCCGCGATGATCATCGCCAGCGCGACCAGCAGCGCCAGCAGCGGCTGTCCCCAATTGATGTTGAACGCCAGCGCCGACGCGACTATCAGCACAACGGCTTGCACAATGCCCAGCACGAAGATGCCCACGAACTTGCCGCCCAGGATCGTCGCGCGCGAGGTGGGTGTGGTGAACAGCCGCGGCAGCGTGCCCTCTTCATCTTCACGCAAGATCGATTGCGCCGCGTAGGCCCCCGTGTAGAAGGCGAAGAAGATCAACTGGCCGGCCATCACCCCGGCCAGCAGCACCGCGCCGAAGCCGCTCGATGAGGCCTGTTTCGCGTCGCCTTGAGGAGCACGCACGGTCAGCGCCGTGCCTTTACCTTCGCTCAAAGCCTGCCCCAACTGTTGCGACCACTGTCCGTACTGCATGGCGATGGCCTGAATCTGCTCGTTGCTCAACGTCTGACCCATCGATTGGAATTGATCGCCGACCGCGCCAATCGCAATCTTTGATCCGGCCACACCATCAACGATCTGGCTGATCACATCGCGGATGATGCTCGGCCCGATCGTGAGGGTGGGGTCCTGCACGATCACGATGCTGCTCTTGCCCACCGGCGAGAGTGCGACTTGAGTAAAATCGGCGGGGATGATCACGGCGACGCCCGCCTCGCGCCGATCGACGCTCGAGCGCGCCGCGGCTTCATCGGGCGCGATGGTGACGCTGAACCATTGACCAAAGTCGGGATCACTCATCGCGGTGACAATCAGTTCGCCGACGCTGAAACCGTTTGTGGCTTGATCGAGATTGGCGATCACGACTTTGACGGGCTGAATGCTGAAGCCGCCACTGCCGCCACTCAGCCCGCCAAACGCGAAGTAAATCAAGCCCGTAATCAGCAACGGCGCGACAAACATCATGCCGACGGCGAAGGCGCTGCGAAACGAGCGGGTAAGGTCTTTGAAGGCAATATCAAGAATTTTCATGAGGTATGCTCCAATATGAAAAGTGATGACTGACGAGTGATGAGTGAAATGAACCTTTTCACTCGTCACTCATCACTCGTCAGTCTCTTAACGCTCTGCCCGTCAAATGCAGAAACACCGCTTCCAGATTCGGCTCGTGAATCTCCACCGACGTGATGCGCGCGTGCGATCGGGCGGCGGCTTCGAATAATCGGGGTAGCACCACATTGCTGTCATCCACCAGCAAGATCAGCGTGCCGTCCTGCCGATCGGCTTTGCGCACGCCTTCGACGTTGCGCAGCGATTCAATGATCGGGTCGGCTTCGGTGTTGAGGGTCAGCACTAATCGATCGAGTTGGCCGACCAGCTTGATGAGTTCGTCGTGCGTCCCGCACGCGATGACTTTGCCCTGATCCATAATGGCGATGTGGTGCGACAACTCGGCCGCTTCTTCCATATAGTGCGTCGTGTACAGCACCGTCATGCCCTGCCGATTGAGTTCCTTCACGTTATCCAGGATGTGGCGGCGGCTCTGCGGATCGATGCCCACGGTCGGCTCGTCCATGATGACGACCTGCGGTTTGTGCAGCAGCGCCACGCCGATGTTGACCCGGCGCTTCATGCCGCCGCTGAACGTGCCCACGCGTCCCTTCTGGCGATCCGTCAGGCCGATGATGTCCAGCACCTCATCCACGCGCTGCTTTAACTGCGCGCCGCGCAAGCCATACATCTTGCCCCAGAAGACGAGATTCTCGCGCGCCGACAGATCGGGATACAGCGCGATGTCCTGCGGCACGATGCCGAGTGCAGCCCGGGCCGCGTCGCCGTCCGAGCGGACGGAGTGACCCGCCACGCGCGCTTCGCCGTCGTCGGGTTGCAGCAGGCCGCTCAGCATGGAGATGGTCGTGCTCTTGCCCGCGCCGTTTGGCCCCAGCAGGCTAAAAATCTCGCCCGCCTGCACGGCGAAGTCCACGCCCTGCACGGCCTTCAATTCGCCAAAACTCTTCTTCAAGTTCTGCACTTCGATCGCGTAACCGTCGTTCATTGTCTGCTCCTGATTTGAGTCTGGTGTCAGTTTAGCCGAATCGTTCCGCCGCGTCATCGTGCTTTTGGCGGAGACGGCAGTTGTCCGAACGGACAATGTCCGCCCGAACGATGCCAATCGTCGCCGGGCAAGGTATAATGCCGTCATCATGACGACGCGACCGCCGCTCCCGACCCCGCAAGAGGAAGACCGCCGCTTTCTGCGTCCGTTCTTCCTGCTGGTCGCCACCAGCCTGGCGCTCACCTATGCCTACACGGTGCTCGGTGTGCCGGAAATGCGTGAGCCGCTGCGCTTCGTCGTGTTCACCGTTCTGATCGGCGTTAGTGCCGTGCTGCACTGGCTGTTCATCTGGCAGCACATCTCCGAGCGCGCGCTGCTCCCGTATCTGATCGGGCAGGGTCTCTTAGTGTTTGCCCTCACCGTCGTCGGCCTCAATCTCAGTGTCGGCATTGGTCTGAGCATGATGATGATCGGTGAGGCGCTGGGCGTTTTGGGGATCAACTGGCGTGGCCTGTTGGCGACGGCCTTATATCTGGCTGGAGCTGGCCTCGGCTTCGCCACGTTTCTTACTCCGACGCAAATTGTGTCATGGGTCATGCCCGCTATCCCCACCGTGGTTTTCGTGCTGCTCTTCGTTTGGATGTTTCGGCGGCAGGGCGAAGCCCGCGAGTCTGCCCAGAATTTAGCGCGTGAGTTGGATGCGGCTAATCGCCAACTCACCGAGTATGCCGCCCAAGTGGAAGACCTGACATTGGCGACCGAACGCCAACGCATGGCGCGCGAACTGCATGATACGCTCTCGCAAGGACTGGCGGGGCTGATCCTTCAATTAGAAGCCGTCGATTCGCACCTGTCACGCGGCCACGCCGATAAAGCCCAATCGATCGTGCAACAAGCGATGGATCGCGCCCGCACGACGTTAGCAGATGCACGCCGCGTCATCGACGATCTGCGCGCGACCGATCAGGCCCCGATCGATCTGGCGCGCGCGATCCGGGCCGAGGCCGATCGGTTCAGCGCGGCGAGCGGGCTGCCGTGCGAAGTTGAAGTGAGTGTGCCGATCGAGCTGCCCGTCGTCATCGGCGACAACGTGCTGCGGATGATCAGTGAGGCGTTGACGAATATCGCGCGGCATGCCAGAGCGTCCCGCGTTCAACTACAACTCCGATCGAGCGATCAAACGATCGAGTTGTTGATCCGAGACGATGGCTGCGGCTTTGATCCCGGCTTGATCGGCCAACCGGGCCACTATGGTTTGATCGGCTTGCAGGAACGCGTTCGTGCCCTGGGCGGCACGTTGAGCATCGATAGCCAATCGGGGCACGGCACGACGTTGAAAATGAATGTGCCATTGTAGGGGCAGATCCATGTGTCTGCCCCCGGGCGAACACAGGTTCGCCCCTACCAACGATAATCGACCATCATGTCAGAACCCATCCGAATCCTGATCGCCGATGATCACGAAGTGGTACGCGAAGGTCTGCGCCTGATCCTCGAGGCCGAGGATGACTTCGTTGTGGTCGGCGAGGCCGCCGACGGTCGCGAAGCGATCGATCTGGTGCGCGATCTTCAGCCGCAGGTCGTGTTGATGGATCTACGCATGCCGGGCATGGATGGTCTGACGGCGATCAAGCAGTTGCGTCAGCAGTGGCCGGACATCAACATCGTGATCCTCACGACCTATAACGAAGACGCGTTGATGATGGAAGGACTGCGTTCCGGTGCGCGCAGTTACTTGCTCAAAGACACCAAACGGCAAGTGCTGTTTGATACGCTGCGGGCGGCGGCGCGCGGCGAAGCACTGCTGCGGCCCGACGTGATGGCGCGTGTGATCGGCCAATCGATCACCACACCCTCAACGGACAAACCGGTTGAGGGCTTGAGCCTGACTGACCGCGAGCGTGAAGTGTTGATCGGCGTGGCGCGCGGCGAACGCAGCAAGGAAATCGCGGCGCGACTGGGCATCACCGAGCGCACCGTCAAAGCCCATCTCGCCAGCATCTACAACAAATTCGGCGTCGATTCGCGCGCGGCGGCGATTGCGGTGGCCTCGCAGCGCGGGCTCATCTCACAACACGACCTCAACGGTTAAAAAACGATCCGCGAATCTCCACGAATTAACACAAATGGCATTCATTAAAAAACGGGCCGCCCGCTGATCCACTCAGCGGGCGGTTCGTTGCTCCTAATCCCTGATCAACTGATCCCTGATCTCTACTTCCCCGGCCACGTCGGTGTGGTGAACTGCGGATTCGTTGTCACCCAGCAGTTGCCGATAGTGTCGTTGGCGCACAGCACGCGATACCACTGGCTGTCGGCGCTCATGCCCGTGACCATTGCGGTCTGTCCGCCAAAGATCGTGTTGACGATGGTGTTGGTTGCGCCCGGCTCGCCGCCAAAGACGGGCACATCGGCGTTTGCGTACACGTAGCGCACACCCGTTTCCATCGCATTCGGCGCGATGGGCGTGCCCGGCGCAAGGTACGACTTCTGCGCCACGGCCGGATTGGTTGTGATCCAGCACGGCCCTACGATGTCGCCCACGCACAGCACTCGCCACCAACCGGCGTCAGTGCTGATGCCCGTCACCAGCAGCGTTTGCCCGGCCGCCATCAAGTTGACCTGGTTGCTCACGTCGCCGGGAACGCCCATGTAGATGGGCGCATCCATCGCCAGGATGACGTGCTTCAGTTCGGCAAAGTAAGTGTATGGCGCGATCTGCGTTCCGCCGCCAGATACGCCTACGACGACCTGCGCGTACAGCGGCGTCTGCCCGTTGGCGCCCACGCCGATCAGCGTACCGCCATCGACGAACAACTTCCATTCACTGCGATAGACGCCGGGCACGGTCGGGGCCAGCAGCGACACCGAGAGATCGAGCGATTCACCTGGCCGCACGACGCGCGGCAGTTCGATCGGGGTGGGATCGCTGTTCAGGTTGCCGCCCACGAATTTGATCGCATGTAGCCGATAACCCGGTCCCCATGTGCAAGTGCCATCGTTGCGCACGCGCCACGTCTTGACGAAGGGCAAGCCCGCCGTCACGGGGCTGTTATCCGGGAACGTAATGTCGCCCAGGAACTTGACCTGATAGGTGCAGTTGCCATCGGTGGGCACCTGACCAGGCACGACGATCTGCACGTACAACGGCGTTTGACCACTCGCACCGACCCCCAGCAGCGGGCCTTGCGCGATTTGCAACATCCATTCGCTGCGATAGGTGCCAGGATAGATCGGCGCGACCATCGGTACAGAGACATCGATCGTGCCGCCGGGCGGCACATCGCCGGGCAGGGGCACTTGATTCACGGCGGCGAACTGCGTACCGTTGGTAAACGTCAGCGCGTGCAGCGCGCGGCCTGGCCCCCACGTGCAGTTGCCGTCGTTGCGAATGCGCCAGATTTTGACGAAGGGCGCGCCCGCCGCGATGGGCTGGTTATCGGGTACACTCACATCGCCGGCAAAGCCCGCACGATAGACGCAGTTGCCGCCGGGGGTGGTGCTGACGGCCGGCAGGAATTGATAATCCCAGCCAAAGTTGACGTTGAATTTGTTTTCACCCGCGTTCAGGTTGACGCTCAGGCTTTGCGCGCCATCGACCACGGTCGGGTGCGTCCAGCGGCCTGGATACAGAAGCGCCGCGTTGGGATCGCGCGCGGGTTCGATCGAGACGCAGTACGTGCCCGCCGTCAGGCCCGTAAACGAATACGAGAGATCCGTCGCGCTGGTGGTCGTTTCTTGAATGATCGCCGTCAACGGGCACGCGCCCGCCGCCAGCGAAACCTTGACGCCCCCGATCGAGGCTTCACCCGCATCGAGCAGGCCGTTGGCCCGGTACGTCCCATCGGGTTGTTGCACGCAGGCCGCAGTGGGTTGATCGGACGCGCACAGATCGTGAAACAGCCAGCCGTTGATCGAGCCGAGGGCGGGATCATTCGACATCGGTGGAACCGTGCTCACGATGGGCGGCACGGTGGCGGCCGGCGAGATCGCGGTAGGTGGCACAATGGTCGCGGGCGCGTCGGTTGGCAATGGCTGACCGGTTGCCGGAACCGGCGTTGAGACGGCGCCTGGTGTTGGCGAGCCGCAGGCGCTGATCATCAGCATCAGCAGCAACAAGGCCAGAGTAGTTTGTTTGGTAATCATGATAGTCCTCCCCGACTATGATCAACTTGATAGTTCCTGGATTGAGACGACAAATCCCCGACGAAAGTTCCCGTTGACTGACGCGCGGCGAAATCGGGCTTATAATGAGGCGGAAATTTCGTGCCGGACGACACAACCATGACCGATCGCGATCTGGCGGCCCGCCGTTTGCTGAGCGTCACTGAAGAAGAGTTGCAGCACATCGTGTTGGACATCCACGATGGGCCGGTGCAAAACCTGTTTGCGGCGCTGAGTCAGTTGACGTTATTGCAGGCGCAATTGGCGGCACAGTCAATGCCCGATGAGTGCGCGATGGCGATCAGGCGGGTGATTGGCCTGTTGGAAATGTCGCTGGGTGAGATTCGCAATTTGCTGGGGGCGTTTCGCGCGCCGGAGTTCAGCACGCTGGGCCTGGCTGAGATCATCGAGGATCTGGCGGTGCAGCACGAGACGCTGACGGGCGGGGTGGTCGATCTGGAGATC
>JAUQXD010000556.1 GCA_030834835.1 Thermoflexales bacterium
GTCTGCAGCCGCTCGTTGTCTGCGCGAAGGTCGTCAGCGTTCATGAGGTTAGTCTATCGGCTATCTAAGTCGTCCGCAATAGCACTCTTTCACCGTTGACAGCTGCCCAAAGTTTTAGCTTGGACACGGTAAACAAATACGTTACAATTTTTATCTTTGACAGCGACGATCTCAAAATCACAAAAGAAGTGAGCACAGGAGGTGAACCATACAAGAACTGGGGGAACAATGTGTTTTCAATGGCCTTGCCCGTCCCAAAACACAGGAAGGGGTTGCAAGGCGTATGTATCGAACACTACTATCAGGATGAAGAGATAACACGCAAGGATAGCCAGGGTAGACGATTGTATTTGAGCAATGAGTTTAGTGAGAAAACGATGCGCCATAAATCAGAACCTGGAGTCACCACTAGCGACGGAAGAGTTCGAGACATCGCGAAACTAAGCATTCTTGACGACAAGGTTTACCACGACTCTGATGAAAACGTGGCGCTCTCTAAAAGCAGCTTTGCTGATTATATACTTAATGTAAATGACAATTTCGATGATCTTAGCCTTTCAGCCTTCAGACCTATCTTCGAAGTGATTTTGCAAATAGTCGCTAAACGTACGCCACCAGTCGAACCACAAGAAAAATAGAAAGTCCGCGGACAATCTCGCGATCATCCGGCAGCTCTACGCACATTACGCAGTACGCATTACTCAACACTCTTCGCGCCTCACATCCCTTTGATCAGCCCGCCCGGCTGACACGACCGGCAGAAATTGGTGATGCGCTGATTGGCCCCTATCAGCGAGATCGGTGTGCCACAGCGCGGGCACGGTTCGTCAGACTTCATGTGGACGTTGAGGAAGTCGCGCGGCTCGCGGTGAATGGCTTCGCCCATCTCGGCGCGGACCTTATCGGTGGCGTCGCGCAGCGTCGATTGCATCGCATGGTACAGCCGCTCGATCTCGTCGGCCGTCAACGCTGTGCGCTTGCGATACGGATGAATCTTCGCCGCCCATAGTATCTCGTCGGCATAGGCATTGCCAATTCCTGCAATGAATTCCCCGCGCACCAGTACGCCTTTGATCTCACCGCGATAGGGGTGTAAACGCTCACGAAATTGATCGAGCGACACGTCAAACGGCTCCGGTCCCAGGCCGGCGTAATCGGGCACCTGCGAGAGATCACTCGTCAGATACAACTGGCCCATCGTCTTCTGATCGACGTAGCGCAGCTCGAGGCCGCCTGACAGCGAGCAGATCAGGTGCGTCTTCGGCAGCTTCTTGTCCGCAGGCGTGGCTAACTGCAATCGTCCGGTGAGTTTGGGGTTGATCGCGAGGTACACCGAAGCATAAGGCTTCACGAGGCTGAAGATCACAAATTTACCGCGCCGCGAGACTGCGTCAATCGTCGCGCTCGCCACTGCCACATCGAAGCGGCTGGCCGTCAGATCGCGCACGACGATGGCCGCGCCGGGCTGGAAAAGATTCACCGCATCGAGCGTGTGGCCTACCACGCGGCGCTGCAAGACTTCACAGACCACTTCCAGTTCGGGGAGTTCGGGCATGTAGAGAGTATACCATTGCGCCTCACCCGCGAAGACGCCCCTCTCCTGATGACATGCTGTTCGTCACCAGGAGAGGGGCGTCTTTCACGCATCGCTCGTCACGCACCACGCATCACGCAGTGCGTATTACGTGTCACTGTTTCCTGAACTTCACCGCCACATCGTACGCCAGATTCGACACCGTCAACGCGAGTTTGCCGTTGCTGACCGATTGCGTTGCGGTAGTCGTTGCGCCCGTCGCCGTGTTGAACCATGTAATCTGATAAGTTCCATTCGGCACGGCGTTGATGGTCACGGTCGCGTTGACGGACGTGATACTCAATCCATCAGCCACACGCTGCCAAGTATCGTTGGCATTATCGATCCACACCACGCCGCGCCCCGTGGTCGAGAGTTTACCCCAGGCGCGCGCACTGCCCGTCGAGGCGGAGATCACGATCGAGTTGGCGCCGGTAACGTCCGATCCGATGGCATGATACGCGCCATTCGTCAACGGTTCATTTTGCAGAAACTGTTCGTAGCGCAGGTAATCGCCCCACAGATCGTGATCGTCCAGATAAGCCGTGTACCATTCGCCGCCGCAGTTATCGCCCATCTGCGCCCATAACTGCTTGTGATAGTACGTGGCTGCACCGCTGCCGAAGTCCATCGGGTCCAGGCCACTCGACCAGACGCCGGCCTCACCGCGCACGATCGGTTTGTCCTGCGCGTACCAGTCTCGATAGTTCGCAAATGCCTGCTGACACTCGCGCACGTTCGCCGCCGAGTCGGTATAGGTCTGGCTGACCAGTTCAGCATCGCCGCTGTCAGGCCGCGCGTACCAGTGCTTGTCGGCATAGTCCATCAAATAGCTGCGTGCCGGATCGGTCCAGAACGGCTCGACAAAGTAACCCCAGAAGGAGTTGGAGAGCAGGATAGGCCGCGGCTCGATCGAACGGATGTGGCCCAGAATGGCAAAGGCCGCATCGTAACTTTCGGTCGTCAGCATGTTTTCATTGGCCAGTTCCACCGAATGCAGCGCCGTGGAGTAGGCCCAGCGCGCCACAAAGTAACGCGCGTACGCCTGCTCCAGCCAGCGCACCATTTCGCCGTCACCGCTGTAAAAATGATTGATATCCCACGCATCGGTGACTGATCCATCGGGCAGCATCAGACCCAGCACCTGTTCGTTCTTGTGGAATAGCGTCAGCTTGTGATACACGCCATACTGTTCGCTCAGGCGCATGATCTCGTCGAGTCGCGCCGCACCCACTTGATCGACAAATTGATACGTGTCGGCATCACCGCGCGCCAACAGGTTCGGTCCCCAACCGCCCTGCCCGGTTTCGTCGCGCTGCACCCGCACGTTATCCACACGGATGGTGCCGCTGCGCACGTCGGCTTCGCTATAACCGTCGTGCAGCCAGACCATCAGATCGGTGCTCGTGGCTGTGGTCTCCAGCGTGTAGTTCTGCCAGTTGGCGGCGTGGATCTCCAACAGCGCCTCGCCGATTTGCGGCCGAAAGACTTTATCGCTGGTCACTCTGGCGCGGAAACTCAAGCGATACCGCGCACCGCTTATCGCCCGGAGGTTCTGGCCGGTATAGTAATACGGCGCAAACGTAAATTTGCTGCCATTGCCGGGATCGCTATCGGTCTTCGTCCACGCCGGGCCAAAGCCCCAACTCACGCGCAATTCATCGCCATACGGCACCACAAAGTGATTCGCGCCCTCGCCGGTCGGCAACCAGCGCACGAAGCGCACGCCGTTTTGTCCCCACTTCGGAATGTTGGTGCGGATCAGATCGAGGCTGTTGAGCGGATTGCCCCACTCCACATTGATCAACGGCGTGAGAAACGGCGTGCCATCGTCGAATTCAAAATAGCGCGAATCAGTGGGGCTGACACGCACAAAGCCATGACTGTTCGATGCCGCCACGTTGAAATTAGCCACAGCGCTGGTGTCGGTACCGGCCCGATCGGTCAGCTGCACCCGATAGCGCCACGTCCCGATCGTGTCCGGCGCGAAGCGGCAACGCCAATCGGGTTGGCCAATCGGCACGACGTTGGCGTCGACGGGTTGATAGAAAAAGCACGGCGCCTTACGTGTTGCGCCATGCGGCGTTGTCAGCAGCAAATCAACGGATACGCCGGATTGATCAATCGGTGCGGCGGGATCATACGGAAAGTACACATTATCGGCCGTGGTCGAGATCGTAAACGCCACTTCGAATTTGCCATAGCGTGCCACGTTTGACGACAACGCCTGAATGTTTTGAATACGCGCGGGCGGCTGCACGCTCATCATCACCAGCGGCAGATTCACGCGGTAATCGCCGGTCGGTGCATCGATCGATTGATCGGCCTGCACCAGCCCCGTCCGGCCCAACAACACACCTGCCCACATGGTCACGATCAACCATAGCCAGCTACGCTTAATATCGGTTCTATAGTCCATCACTCATCCTCACTGTCCCTTGACTGACCTCATCTTAGCGGTTTGCGCGAGGTTTGTCAGTAGTACCAGCGCCACGAAATAGCCTATAAAACAAGGTACTTTTGTACTTGAAGCCTGTGACACTGGGAAATAAGTCCTGTTGCTCAAAACCACTTTCACCACATAACAACCAGCCGCCGGATGATGGCCATCATCCGGCGGCTGTTCTTTTCGCAGTACGAATTACGCACTGCTCATCACTCGTTACTCATCACCTCACCACCTCCATCACTTCCGCCGCCGAATCATACCGCCCGAACATCGGCATTACGTACACACCCTGCACCAGTTCGCGCAATTGCTCCAACGCCTCGCGCGCGATCTTGATCCCTTCCTTGCGGCCGTCGCTCGACTGGCGCATGCGCTCCAGTGTCCACTCCGGCAAAATGATGCTGGGCAATTCGTTATGCAGGAACTCCGCGTTGCGCAACGACGCCGGCGGCAGCACGCCGCCCATGATGGGAATCGGCACCTCGCCAAACTGATCGCGATAGCGCTGCAAGAACGCGCGAACCGGCGCTACGTCGAAGATTGGCTGCGACACGGCGAAATCCGCGCCCGCCATGATCTTCTTGCGAAACGTCTTGATCTCGCGCTCCAGATCGGGCGGATAGAAGTTCACAGCCACGCCAACATGGAATGTCGTGGCCGTTCCGATCGAAATTCCCGCCGAGTCTTTGCCGGTGTTGAGGCTGCTCTTGATCACCTTCACCAACCCCGACGGCACGATGTCATGCTGATCGCCCGCTTCGGGATAGTCGCCCACCGACGGCGGATCGCCCATCAAAACGAGGAGATTGCGCACGCCCAACGCGTGCGCGGCCAGCAGGTCACCCTGCACGCGCAGCAGATTGCGGCCGCGCGTCGGAAAGTGCAGCACCGTTTCCATCTGCGTATCGCGCTGAATCAGATGGGCCAGCGCCCACGCGCTCATCCGCATGCGCGCCATCGGCGTGTCCGCGATGTGCACCACGTCGAAGCCCGCGCGCTTGAGCTCACGCGCCGCCTCGATGATGCGATTGGCGTTGTGCCCGCGCGGCGGATCGACTTCCACCGCGATGACAAATTTCTGGTTGGCAAACTTCTCGGCCAGTTGCGTCGGCGCGATCGGCTCACTCGGCACCGCTTCAGACAGTGCGCCGCCGCGCGGCACACTGACCTGCACCCGCGTCACGCCGTGCAGTTCGGCCTCATCCAGCACCGCCCGCATCGCGCGGATGTGCCCGGGCGTCGTGCCGCAGCACCCGCCGACGATCGTTGCGCCCGCGTCGAGAAAACGCCGCGCATAATCGCCAAAGTATTCGGGCGTAGCGGGATACACCAGGCGTGGCCCCATGCGCTGCGGCCAACCCGCGTTCGGCTGAATCGACACCAGCGGGCCACGCTCATTCGCGTGCGCGTGACGCGCCAACGTTTGAATCACCGGCAGCAAACGCGCCGGGCCGACGCTGCAATTCGCGCCGATCACGTTCACGCCTAATTCGATCAGCGTTCTCGCCACGAGATCAGGCGCGTCGCCCAGCGGTGTGCACGCATCCTCCGTAAACGTCATCTGCGCGATGATGGGCACATCCGGCGCGACTTCTTTGGCAGCCTTAATCGCCTGTGTGATCTCGCCCAGATCGCTGAATGTCTCGACGATGAGCGCATCGACACCTTCAGCCGCGATGGCGGCAATCTGCTCTTTGAAGGCTTCAAATGCCTCGCTCGCGCTGACCCGGCCCAACGGCGCGAGCCGCACGCCCAGCGGCCCGATCGAGGCGGCCACATAGATCTTGCGCCGCGATTCATCCGCCGCCTTGCGAGCCAATCGCACGCCCGATCGGTTGATCTCGACGAGCCGGTTTTCCAGTTCGTGTTCGATCAGGCGAAAACGGTTCGCGCCGAAGGTGTTGGTCTCGATGATCTCCGCGCCCGCCTCCACGTAGGCGCGATGCACGTCGAGGATCACTTCCGGCTGCGACAGATTCAACTCATCGAAGCAGTGCTCAAATGAGATGCCACGCGCGTGAATCTGTGTGCCCATCGCGCCGTCGCATAGTATGGGGCCACGGTTGAGACGGTCAAGAAAATCAGTCATGGTCAATCCTTGTTGAAAGTAGATTAGGACTTGGTAAATTGGTACATCAGGAATTGGTAGATTGGTCACAACCTGACTGAAAACGACATCCACCAATTTACCAATCTACTAATTTACCAACTTACCAATTTACGAATCTACCAACCTACTCCTTCAACCTCACCACGCGAAAGTTCTCTGCAAACGCCATGCCCTTCTCCTTGCCCGCATCCGCCGTACGCTGGCGGATCATCTCTTCGAGATTGGTCATCCCATCGAGCTGGCAATGATGCTCGCGCAGCGCCTTGATCTTCAACTCGACCGTATCGCTGATGTCGATCCACGTGTCGAGGTTCTCAAAGGCGCGCACATACACGCCATGGACTTCGTGAACGAGACCTTCTTCGGGCCACAACAGTTCCATCGAAGCGCAGGGGAAGATCGCTTCGAGCGCAGCTAATGCCGCCGCGCGATGATCGGGATTATTGATGCGATTGTT
>JAUQXD010000557.1 GCA_030834835.1 Thermoflexales bacterium
CTTGCCGATCACGTCGCCAGTGTTATCCGTGCCTGCGTAGATCGTGACGAACAGCGTAGTGGTGTCCGCCCAGATGTCGAAGCCCGGATCGTTGTGGACGTGCTTGTTGCCTTCAAAGAAATACTTGTCGCCATTCTGCGCGTTCAGCACGCCCAGATAGCGCATGTTGCGCAGAGTGAACTGATTGGGATCACGGATGAATAGATAGAATTTGCCATTGGTCAACGTCAGCGGCTGCGGCGACAAGGCCGGGGCCGTCACGGTGCCGACGATCGTGCCCGCGTGATCGGGCTCGCTCATCATCTTTTCGACATCGTTGGAACTGACCGTGACGATCATGCGCAATGATGAAGCGTTGGCTTTGCCCTGCCGCGCGCCGATTGCGAAATCATCCTTGACCTTCGTGGAGAAGTAGCCTTCCATCGCTTCGGTGAACTGGATGCCGGGCACAGCCGTCGAGACGCCGAGTTCGATCGGTTCGGTGACGGACGCGAAGTTGTAGTCGATGCTCCAGCCGCGATCTTGCGCCAGCAACTGCATGTTGCGCTCGGCCACGGCGCAAATCGTGATGTGCGGATTGGTGCCTAGCGAGCGCGGAATCAGTGCGCCGTCGTTGACATAGAGGCCGTCGTAAACGGCTGTGCCCGTGGTCGCGGCAAAGACTTGCCCCTTGTGATTGGTCACACCCTGCGCCGCGTCTTCAGCCATGATCGCGCCGCCCAGCGGATGAGCGCTGACCATGTTCTGGCTCTGCAGTTGACTCCACGCCGGATTCTCGACAAACGTGCCGCCAAGCGGTTTGGTCGCTTCCAATAGTTTGTCGTTGACGGCTTTGATGTAAGGCCGATTGCCTGCGCCCGGCCACTTGATTTGCAGGCGATCATGATCGAGCGCGAGTTGCCCCGTGCTGTCATCGTGGGCCATAACCAGATACACCTGCGAATTGCGCACCGCGCCCGTGTACGCGCCGCGAATGAGCGAATCGAGTTCGCGCGTCTTCTCGCGGATGGTGTCGGCCAGATCTTGATCGGTGTCTTTGCCGACGAGTTTGGCCGCCAGCGACAACGTCCTGGGCAGGAACGTCGCCAGCGGCCCGCACACGCCGCCTTCTTCGATGATCATGCCGTCATCAAGATTGGGCTGTTCGCGCAGATCGATCGCGGTGGTGATCGTCGGGCCGACGGCGTCTTGATTTTTCGGATCGCGCACGCCGAAGCCGAGCATGTTAATTTCGACATCGTTGTTGTAGGCAAAGCCCAGCACATCGCCGTTGCCGGAGAAGTTGTGCCCCAGCCGATTGGACAGGGGTAAACCGGCGGCCTTTGATCGCATGAGGATTTCATTGGTGCCCAGCGTGCCCGCCGCCAAAATCACGATGTCGGCGCTGACCACAGCCGTCGGCGCGTCGAAGCCCTCGCGGCCGGTGTCGAGCAGTTGATAATGCACGAGCCACAGATTGCTCTGGCGCTCAAGATAACGCACTTCCACTTGTGTGAAGAGCTGCGCGCCGTGCGTTCTGGCGTCGGGCAGGTAGTTCATCAACACGGTGTTCTTTGCGCCGTGATTACAACCCGACATGCAGTCGCCGCACAACTTGCACGCGGCTTGCTTGACGCCAACGTGGTTGACGCCGTCTTCAAACGTTACATTGAGGGGCAGCCGATAAGTCGGGCCGTTGAGGGCCGCACCGGATCGATCGTGGGCGCGCATCTTCGGGGTGATGGGCAATCGATCGGGATACGGCTTCGATCCGAGCATAATTTCGGCGCGATCGAAGCCGTCCTTCAGCAGGGTGGTCACATCAGCGCGAAAAGCCTGCGGCCAGCGCGGATCGTCGAAGACGCGCGGTTCCGGTCGCGACGCGACGTTGGCATTGATGAGCGACGTGCCGCCCAACCCGCAGCCGACCAGCACGTTCATGTCGTCGCTGACGCGAATATCGTACAGGCCGGTGCGCAGGCCCAGCGTTTGATCGGGCAGGTTCACTTGAATTTCAGGCAGTGCTTCGAGTTCGGTGTCGGGGTATTCGCCGGGCTGAAACTCCTTGCCGCGTTCCAGCACGCACACGCTCTGGCCCGCGCGCGCCAATCGGGATGCGGCGATGCCGCCGCCGTAGCCTGATCCGATCACGACGGCAGTGTAATGCGGCTGAATGCTGTCAATCGATGACGATAGACGAGGCATAGGGTGGTCTCCTGTTGTAGAACCTGATGAAGGGGCATCAGGTGTACCTGGCTGTGGCATAGCATAGTGCGAATGGATCGGTTTGTCAATTAGAATTCAGTTTCAACCGCGCGCCGCTAATGCGAGTTTTCACACAACAAGTTTATTCTTACGCAATTGGTACACAATTCTGATTGACTTCAAAACTTGATCGGGTGTACTCTGCTTGCAAGCCAATGCAGGCACTCATGCCTGTCTCTCATCTTCACATTCATCACTCAATCAACCCAATCTATCAGTCAGCTCAGCCGATCGGTCGCCACCAACCGATCGGGCTCTATTCGACGTTAGCGCGCCCGATCGTCAGGCGCGACTCGCGGGCGCGTCGCCATCACGCGTGAAACTCACTACCAAAAAGGAGACATCTCATGTTACGCAAGCATTGGGTTCTGGGCCTGTTGGCCGCGCAGGTCGTCGTATTCCTGCTGTTGATCAGTTTGTTCTTGCGCGAGCCGGCGGCGAATGCTGCGCCCCTGGCGGCGCCCGCCGAAGCCCCGCAGGCGCAAATTGCCACACACGGCCAGTATGTGTGGAGCTACGCAGCCAAATTCGTGTGCGGTTATCAGCGTACCGCCGCGGCGGGGCAGACTACGCCGGGCGAACCGGTCGTCAAGCCCGGCAACTATGCCACGGAGATCAACATTCACAACCCCAACTACAAGCAGGTGCCGCTGCGCAAGAAATTCTTGGTGCTGGTCAATCAGCTCAATCCGCAGAATTCGCTCATCGTTCGCGAGCCGGCGCAAGTTGGTCCGACCAAGATTATCACGATGACACTGGGGCCGGATTATGCCACGATGGATGACTGCAATAACCTGTGGACGCTGACGTATCCATCGACGCCGGTGCCGACTCCAATGCCGGTCTTCATCGGCTACCTGGTGGTGCTCAGTCCGCTCGAGCTGGATGTGGACGTGGTCTACACATCCAATGCCCCCGGTGATCTGGCCACCCCGCCAACCGGTATCTCGATCGATGTCGAGCGCGTGACGGGCAAGCGAGTCTTCGTGCCCTTCGGCGCTCTGCCAAATTAAGGGGGCGGGCTATGTCTCGCACACCTACTCTACTGGCCGTGACGGCGCTGGCCGCGATCAGCCTGGTGTTGATGCTGGGCCTGGTCGCGGCGGGCGGCACGGCCGCACGGGCCGGGGCTTCACCGCCCACGGCCGCCCGATCGATCGATAGTCCGACCGTGATCGCGCCTGAAGATCCCTACTGTTATGCGTGGGATTTGTCCAACTACACCGGCTTCGATGTCGATGGTTTGACGATGCGCTTGCAGGGTAATCACACGGTTAGCGCGGTCTACACCGAAACACTCAATCCGTTTTTTGAACTGGACACCGGTTACGAAGGCGGCACCGATTCGTATCGACTGGTGTTCACCGATGGCCTGGCGTACGATAGTGATCTGGTGCACGTGGGGCTATGCACCGATCTGCCTTACGCCCGATTGAGTACCGCGCCGAACGCGTTGCTCTGGACGCAGGGCATCTCCACGGTGCAGCCTGCGCCGCTGATGGCCG
This sequence comes from Thermoflexales bacterium, assembly GCA_030834835.1. GTDB lineage: Bacteria > Chloroflexota > Anaerolineae > Fen-1058 > Fen-1058 > JAGOBP01. Next base: position 3,750 of record JAUQXD010000557.1, read on the forward strand.
GTGTCGAGTTGAGTTGGCTCAGCGCCGATCAACTGGCGGTCAACCTGGTCAACGAGCAGGCCGTCACCGTGACGCTGGAGAGCTTCGTGCTGTTGGATGCCGAAGTGGCGTTGTCGCTGGATGATCTGATCGGCGACATTGCTGCGACACTGCCGCTGGCCGGTGAGGCCATCACCGAACCGATCGCGCTAGCACCAAATGCGGCGTACAGCATGACGTTCGACGGTTTGCTGCGCGGCCACGGCTACGTCGTCGATGCGCGGCTCAGCGCCGAAGACGATACCTTCAACAGCGTGCGCGTGCTGGCTCAGACTGCGCTGCCACCGTACCGGGTCTATCTGCCGCTGTTGTCCAAATAGCTGATCGGGCTATTACCGCCCGATCGAAAAAACCGATCCACGAATCCTCACGAATCAACGCGAAGGACAAGACAACCTTCGAGGAGATTGGTGCAGATTCGTGGATCGTTTTTTATTGCGCAATCGGCCTGGATGGTTTAGAATGTCGCCATCTTACGCCGTGTTGTGGAGGTCGCTTGTGAGCAATCTGTGGAAAGAAC